>JAQTTS010000069.1 GCA_028710655.1 Dehalococcoidales bacterium | reverse complement strand
CTTAAAAACCCCCCTCTGTTCGGTCTAATGTCCAATGCCATATTTCCTAAACCAGTGCCCTCGTTTTCGTTTCTTCCAGGGCTTCAATAATCGTGGCCGAAACCTTTCGGATGGCGCCAAGATTGTTCTCCAGGACTTTCTTGTCTTTTGCCCACAGCGCCACATAAGGGAACGACCTTACACCGGTGTCAAAGCCGAAGTGGGTGCCCACGACAAAGGCAGCGCTCTCGGCGATGGTCTCCGCGTCCTGCCGAGGAATATGGAATACTCCTTCCGAGTAATAGTGGGCGATTTCATGAAGCAAGGTCTTGAGTTGCTGCGCTCTAGGCTCCTCGGGACGTACCCAGATGCCGGCTTGACTGAAAAACCCCTTGATGCCGGGATCCATGTTCGGCCTGGAATCAAAATCCACGCTGACGCTCCGCTGTTTCATGTGGGCGAGTAAATCGGCAAATAGTTCCTCGTTAGCCTCGCCGGTGAGCACCGGCACCTCAAACTCGGGTAGATCCTCTCCTTCGGTCTGGTTGAGGTCAAAGACATATACAACGCGAAAATAGCGTGGTTGCTCAATATCGAATCCCGAAGTTGTTTCCAGGCCGTGTCCGCACTCCGGGCAGTGCCGGGCTTTACGAGACACCTCGGCGCCGCAGCCGGGGCATGTCGCTTTCGACCGCGGCGGCATGACCGGCGCCAGGATAGCGATACCTTTCTCGCCCTTCTTCACCCACCGGCCAAGGTCCTTCCAGGTGTTGAAACCCGCCACCCGGACGGCCTCCGGCTTCTGAAGCATGATGAGTATCTGGTTGCCGATCGAATAGTCGTGGAACTTCGACATGGTGGTCAGAAACATCCGGAACTGGTAACTGTCCTGGATACCCTCGACACCAGCCTTGAGCTGCTTCATGACGAGGTCAATCTTCTTCTCACCTTCCACTTCCACCGCCGGGAGCCATGCCAGCAGGTTGTACTCAGGGAGGGGATCTCGCAGGAAACCGGTGATATCCCGGTATTTCACCGGTACCATTTCACCGCCCTCGATCAGCACTTGGGGCTGGAACCTTACCTCGTCCTTTCCTTCCGACCGGTGCTCCAACTCGATGTGCCTTCTCAGGGCGTCGGTTCTCGTAGTACGGCCATATTCCGGAATCTCGATCTCCCGGCCGCAAATAGGGCATGTTACAGTGACAGTCCCGGAGACCTTCTTAAGCTGGGGCAGCAACTGTGGCGAGCTGTCATTCTCAGGCTCCTGCCAGCCGGACACTAGGGACTTCAGGAAACCAAAGATCAGGATCATCCCCAGGAGAGAAGTGCCGAAAGCAAAAGTGTAATTTACCTGTTGCTGAAGCGGTCGCTGGTACATCACCATGTCACCTCCTTGAGTAGCTCATCGAACTTGCCGCCGGCCGTTTCCTTGACTACTCTTGAAGCCACGTTAGTCATGGCATCGGCATGGGCCTGCTCCAGGTCCTCGGCCCCGGACGTGTGGTGAGCAATCTCGTGAACAACGGTATCTATAGTGCTTCTGGCACTTTCGAGTTGGTCGGAGGCAATATAGATTTCCCCGGTGGTGCGGCTATACATGCCAGCCGTTCTGACCCGGTCGCTGGCTGGCGGGATGATGGCTGCGTGCACTGCGGAGACTCTCCGGATACGGCAAATCTCGTCCGTTATCGCCCGGGCGAGCTTCAGGTTGATGCGCTGCCGGTGCGACAGCCCTTCAGCAGGGATAATCTCGACTTCCCGGAGCCGCTCCTGTGACGCCTTGACCAGGTCTTTATCGGTCATGATAGCTCTAGCCAAGGTATCCCTTACGTTCCATTGGACGTTTACCGGCATATAGCCGAGATGCTTTACAGTGCCATCCCAGCGATCGTCGGTGCGAATGACGGCATTATCACCACAAACCTTGCCCCATGCCTCTTTCCAAGTTGAAGCGTTCTCCCGTATGAAGTCAGCGTAATCTTTGCCGGTGACCGGCTCGCGTCCCATATCCCAGGCGCCCATGTTGAGGCTGTGGCTCTCATCGGTCTCAACAATGGGCGGCATGCGCACCATCTGCAGGAATTCCTGGAGCAACTCCACTTTGGTGACGCAGCTCCAGAGCCGCCCCATGTCCGTCCACATGTCCTGCTCTTCTTTCGCACCGTGGCGGTCGGGAGCCATGTCGAAGCCCCACAGATTGTAGGAAAAAGGACTCTTGATATCCCTCATGTAGATATCCCGAGCAAATATTCTCGATGCCCCGGTCCCTTTCTCGTACCAGTCTTCAGATTCGGTTACCGGAAACTTGTGCCGGATGAGCTGGTTAAACCGCCTCACCGGCTGAGTAACCAGGCTGGGGCCTTCGGAGATGACAGCAGACCTCGTTAGGTTAACAGCAAACCTGTCCTCGAAGGCAGAACCGGCATAACCGATGATGTGAAACACTGTCCCGCTTCTCCGGCTGTAAGGCCTCCAGAAGGCCGCCAGCGTCTGGGCATGGCCGTTGGTCTTCTGCTCCAGGAAGACGATCCAGAGATCCCTTGACGCCGTTTCCACGCGAACCGGGTAGCCCTTGCGGAGCAGGGCCAGGGCGGCGATCTTCATCCCTTCCCCGTATTTGCCGCGGGCATAGTCGGGTTTGAGCTTCGGCGGGCCGAGGAGGAAGTCGGCGACAGCGATACCTTTGCCGGTATCTCGAATATAAAGGCCTTCGCTGTCATAGCCCCAGGTGTAATGCTCGCACTCATCAAGGGCGTTCTGGACGATATCCCTTACCGCCTCCCACTCCCCCCAGTCTTGCCGCCAGGTGGAAGTCGGGCCGATGATGATGAGCTGCCAACCCTGGGACTTCCAGTCTCTTTCGTACTCGTCCATGGTGAGGACTACCGGAGGTTTGGTTGTAACTGCCATTACTCAAGCCCCCTTGCCCTCGATATCGCCTCTTGGAAAACGGAGTCTATCTTTTCCCGGAAGCCGATGTCATCGATGGTATAGGCCAGAAACTCCGGACTATCGGGTAGAAGCTCCAGATCATCATGTCGCTCTGAACGTCGTTTGCGCTCGTGAATGACAGCCGGGGATTTGTCCTTGAGAAACCTTGAACGCTCTTCTTCGGTCCAGGGGCCGAAGTGCCTGATTCTCGCTACCATAATGGCCGCCTGCTCTGGTGTGTAACGATGATCTTCGACCGGGGCGAAGGCGTCTCTGAATCCCAAATTCGTGAAATACTTGCCGGTCTGCGGCTCCCATATAAAGTCGGAGTCGGTTTCCACCCAGGCATGCCCGATCCGACGGTTGCCGCTGTAAACCGTCCCGTGTACCAGCTTTCCTTCCTCCTTTTTGATCAGGAATCTCCAGGCATCAGCGTAGCAGGTGCCGGCCGGTTTACCTTTGTCGTTAGCTGTGGCTGGCGATGAACGCTTGGGCACGAAAGATTTCTGGAAAATGGTCCCGTCTCGTAATGCGATGACGTCTATCTCTTTCAACCTGCCGTCTATCACGTCGGCAACGGCAATGCGGTCGGCATGCCACAGTTTGGTCGTTAGGCCGAGGTAACCATCCAGTGCAGCGAATATTTTGAGCCCCTGGTTAATCAGCGCCTTGCCGGTGCGCTCGAAGGTAGTTCCGTCACTGAGTTCAAGCCAGGTAAGCTCACCGGCCCGTTTCTCGACTCTATGGGCAACAACCTCGGCGATCTGCCGGATATGGCCCGCCGGCAGATCGGTTCTCTTGCCAAGTTCATCTTCGATGACCGAGGCAATCTCGACCCATAAATCGACTTTTCTGGAAGTCTGCGCCAGGAGCTTTTCACCGCGTAGTCCGTAAAGCAACGGCTTTTTCTCCGGCTCCCTGATTGCCTCCGTGGTCAGGTCCCGGACGATGACTATCATGAATATCCCCATCATCATGAATCCCATGAAGCCTAACATCGCCGAGGTCAAGTCCGGTGCTGCTGCCGTGTTCTCCGTAGACAGCAGGCTTACTTCCGCCTGATTGCCGGCCTCAATATCAGCCAGTTCACCGGCGTTGACCTCGAGGAAGTACTTGGCCGGCAACTGTGAAGTCACAATATATCCCGGTTCCACGTCTCGATATACTTCGGTGATTATCATATTCTCCGATAGAAAAGCGATATCGAGGGGAAAGAGCATCGGCACGGTGGTTACTTCGATAATCTGTTCCCATCCCAGGTCGAAGATCATACCGGTGCCCGCCGGAAGCCCTGAGAGGCCTCCCAGACCCTGCGAAAGCTCCCAGGGCAGCGTGGCAACGTCCGTAGACCATTCCCTGTCTCCGACCTTGACTGTCGCTTGTCCTGCCATCACAGCCTCCCCGGGACACGCTTGACGCCGTTCAGCTTACTTTCCAGGCTCATCTGCCCCGATGCAAAGTCCTTGCTCTCGATATCAGAGCCGCCGAACATGGCCACGTCGAAGTTACGGTGCCATCTCGCCGAGGCCTTAAAGTCGGTCTTCTCCTCGAATTTCTTGCCGCGTACCTCTTTCGGCCTCATCCCCGGTGGGGCGATGGCCATCATCCCGTTAAGATATGACTCACTCGTCGTGTCTTCCCGGTAGTTAATCGGGGCATTAACCCCGAACTCTTCATGATTGGCGTATTTACCCATCTTGTGTTCCTCCTTGCCACAGCTTCTCGTACCACTCCTTCTGTTCTTCTCCCGATACTTTCCGGTACCGCATGGTGGTGATAATGCTCTGGTGCCCCAGGTGCTCCTGGAGCAGCCTGATACCGTCACCCGAGTCATTCTGTTTGACCGCCATAACGGCGAAGGCATCCCTGAGCCGGTGCGGACTCACGTTATGTGTCTTGCCGCTCTCGGAGTTAACCAGGCGCGGGAGCCGGGCTTTCCCGGCACACTCCTTCACTATCTGCCAGGCCCGGTGGCGGCTTAAATCAAATATCAGCCTGGTTTTTATATTGGCTCCGCCACGTCCCAGGTACTCCTTCAACATCGTCATGGTTTCCTCATCCAGCGGCAGGACGCGGAACTTACGATGCTCTTTTTCATCGGCAATCGCCTTCTCCACTTTGCACCCGCAGACCGGGCAAAACTTATGCCCCTTTCCCAACCTGGCGCTGCATTCCGGGCAGGAGAGCTTGATACGCTGTTTCAGGTGCTGGATAGTCACCAGCCCCTGTTTGAAGTCAACGTCGCCTGTCTTAATTCCCAGTGCTTCGGAGACACGACAGCCCAGGTGAAACAGTAACCGGATAAGCAGTCTGTCCCGCAGGTACTCCGCGGCCTGCTCCAGGTTCTCGACTTCAGCGGGCTCAAGATAAGCCTTGGTCACCGGCCTCTCCTTTCCCGGTAAAACGTTCTTTAACCATTGTTATGACCCTATGTCCTATGACTGATTAACGGTAGGCGTGCCGATCTCGAAAGAGTATTCCGTGGGTCGGACATAGTAGAGGTCGTCCCACTCGTTCGAGCCGTCAGCCACCCAGGTCGAGCCGTTCCAGTACTGCACCTCGACACCGACATCCCGGCGGTCGATGGTTCCCTCAATGGTGGTATGGCTGAAGACGAAGCTGGCGCCGGCGCCCGGGGCGATGGTCTTTTCAGCCGACAGGTATTCCTTGAGCTTCGTCCCATGTGTAGGCAAAACGCTGCCCTCGTAAATAAGCAGCTTAACCTTTACCCGGGCGCTGCCGGTAGACTGGCTGGTGATGGGGCATGTTATCTGTATATTCGTGTTCGGCGGAAAGGTCCCGCCCCCCAGCACCTGCCAGCGCCCGTACCCCAGAACAGGGTCCTGAAGAATTATTATTCCGTTCATACTTCGCTCCTTTCCCGATTAATCATGTGACGTCAGAACACAGACGACTCATCCCCGGTTTCTTCCCCGGATACCATCGGCATCACCATGCCCATAACCATCAGCATCATCATCATTCCCATCATGCCCGACATATCCATCCCGCTTCCGGTAGTTACCGCTGTGTAGACGTCATCAAACTCGGCCGACGCTACCACCCGGTCATCGATTATTATCTCGATGCCGACATCCCGCCTCGATTCACTCCTTGCTTCCTCCATATGGGTAAAAAGCACGTCTACGGTCTGCCCTCCAAGGAACTCCACCTGTTTCGTATATTCAGCTATCAACGTGCCGTGCGTGGCCCAGACACTGCCCTCGAAGATATACAGTTTCACGGTAGCCGGCGTCGCCGGGCCGACGCACTTGACGGGCACCGATATGAAGACCTCGCCCGAGACCTGGCTAGGCCAGACTGACAGCGGGGATGCCAATATCAAACTCATATCTTACCTCCGTGAGATTGACCGCCTTCGTCATCTCATCGTCGAAATGCCAGGAGTCGTCAGCTCCATACCAGTAGCTGTAGGCATGAATGGTTACCTTCTTATCCGGCATGGTGAAGTAGCCGCTGAATGAATAGGTGGCTCCGGAGTTGACATTGGCGCTGTTTTCCGAAAAGGTAATACCCGGCCAGGGAGAAACACCGTATTCCAGCGCCCCGCCGGCCATGACGCCGATAGCGGCGGAGTAGGTGTTCTTAATCTTCACCGTAATATCGACGCGGCTGCCGGCCTGAGCTTCGCCCGGCGCCGTTATTTCGATGATGTCAGCGTACTGTGCCATTTCTCTTCCTCATTAAGTCGGGTAAGTTAGTTGCACGGTATAAGTTACTTTGAGCTGCCCGGTATTGGGTACCACTACTGTGGCTACTAACAGATCGCGGGCGCTCATATAGTGATAGGGGACACTACCGCCCGGCCCATAGCCTCGTAACGCCAGCGCCACTTCGTTGACACTCACATCGGCGCCGGAGTTATTATTAAAATATCTGGCCAGGTTGTTTTTCATGGTTAGTGTGCCGGGGTTCCATGAGATCGCATGTGTTTCAGACTCTACATAGGTTAATTGCCCGACTCCTGTACCGTTGGTGATCTTGATATGTAATGCATAACTTTCGAAGTCTCCTGGATTGGTTCCACTGCCTACCAGGATACCGTAAGCGTCATTACCCGCCGGGCCACGGTAGCCCATCGAGGTGCTGTCTACCGAAGCGCCTTGACTTAAGCAAACCGGACCTGCACCGTAGCGTACGCCGTTACCAGTGTCTTTAAGGCTAAGATAACCGGCACCAAAACCGCTATTGCTTAGATCCTTGCCTGCCAGATAGCAGAACATCATGTTGTAGGCGTTTCTCACCCAGCTGTGACATCTCTGCCTAAATTGCTGGGTAATTTGACCATTTCTATTCCTGACCTCGATCTCCCAAAAGGTTTCAGGCGCCGGGATATGTAGTTTCTGACCGAGCTTCCTCAATTCTTCATAAAATTTTTCTTCGTCTGGTATCATTTTCTTCACTCCTATGCCGGGTAAGTCAGCTGTATCGTGTAGGTGACTTTAAGCTGCCCAGTATTCGGTACAGTCACCGTTGATGCCAGCTTATCCCGAGCCTGCACCCACTTGCCGTAGACAGGACCACCCTGGGGCTGGTTCACTACGAGGGCGACTTCGTTAACATCGATATCGCCGCCGCTGTTGTTATTGAAATACCTGACCATAGCGTTGGATAGCACCCGTGTGCCGACATCGTAAGCAATAGCATGACCTACTTGTTCGATGTAGCTGAGTTGACCGGCGCCGACACCGTTGGCGATCTTGGTTTGAAGCATATAGTCTTCGAAACTTTCGGGATTCGTACCCGAGCCGACCTGGATACCATAGGTATCGTTTCCTGCCGGACCACGGTAACCGTAGCTGGTACCGTCAACATCCGCTGCACTCTGGCCTATAGGCGCAGTCGCTTGTCTAATAGTTCCTCCTGTATCCTTGACATTCAGATACCCCGGTCCAAATGTCCCGTAATTGGCATTTTTACCGGCGAGCTGGCTGAACATATGGTTGTAGGCGTTCCTGACCCAGCTATGGCTGCGCTGCTTGAGGCTTTGAATGACTTTGCCATCCTTATCTTTTACCTCAAGCTCCCAGAAAGTCTCGGAGATAGGAATATGCAGCTCCTGTCCCAGCTTTCGCAGTTGTTCGTATCTGGCTTCTTCATCTAAATTCATGCCTTAACTCCTTAGTAATTGATCCAGGTAAATGCCCGGGTTCCTTTCGGCTGGGTGATAATAGATGCGTAAGTCGATACCCTCGCTCTTATCCAGAAAAGATTGGCAACACCTCCAACGCTGGCCTGTGCCCAATCTACAGGTTTTGTGAAACTCACCAACCTGGTCCCGGCAATCCTAAAGCCGCTGGTATTGTCGACAACATCAGCCAGAGAAACCCATCCGGCGCCGTTCCAGTATTCCCAATCAATGTCCCAGGTACCGATACCGGCTGTTCCTATCCTGATCTCAAGCCAGTCCCACAGCGAAGACTTGCCGAAATAATAAGCGTCATCCACTGCCGGTGTTACTGGCAGCAGCGTCATGTCGTTGGTGGTATCATTGTTGGCCGGTGACGTTTCATCGGTCTGTGTTCCGCCATCATCGGCCACAGCGCCGTTAACCGGAGAGCCAATGGCTGCATGCCCGGATATCCCCGGTGTCGGAATATCCAGGGATGGAGATGAGCCTACCGCACCGCCAGGGCCGGTCTGCGTATCCAGCGAGATCTCCGGTTCCGGTGGAGACAGGACACCAGTAGCAACTCTCCCCGGCGGACTTGAAGCCTGCTGTGATACCTGCGATATTGCCGGTGAGGGAATCGATAAATCAAAGGCGGCTGCCCGGTTGACAGCGCCAGTCATGTACTGTACCAGGCTTTCAATATCCTGCCAGACAGGTGATAGACCGGGACCGCGGCTTCTCAAGAAGTTGTAGCCTTTACCAGCATCAGCGGTGAGTCGTTCCAGGATACTGCCGCCACGAAAAACAACATCGCCGTGCGCCATGTTATTCGCCACGGACTTAATGTTGGCGATCTCCCTGGACCGCCAGTCTTTATTGGTGTCTATTTCAAGCTGGGACAGCTTGTTGATTCCCCTGGTTAACAGGCTCATTACCTCTCCTCAATCCTTGTCTTCGTCATGCCAGCGTCCCTTGATGCACTTCGCAAAAATCATGCTGCCGAAGGTTAACACCAGCGCCCCGCCGGTGATGATGGTATAGCCATAGTCAGCCCCGGTAATAAACTCGGTGACGACACCTGCC
>JAQTTS010000068.1 GCA_028710655.1 Dehalococcoidales bacterium | reverse complement strand
CGCCAGCCAAGGTCACTACGAACCCGAAAATCATACCGACTGCAACGACCATCCAGATATAGGATAGAACAGCCAGGTCTGTGCCAAAGAACTCCAGCGGTAACTTGAAGAACGTGAACACCAGATCCAGCAACAGGAATGGCATCGCGATGTACGACAAAACACCGGCAGAGTCCGTGATACGAGCAATCTTATAATCCAGCGACGCATTGATAATGTACGACTCTTTGGTCCGGACACTGGCGTTCTCCGCATGAGCGACTGCTTCCGTATCACCGCTGCCACGAATAATAGGATTGAATGTAGTGTCCAGAAAGTGAGTAGCGTCTTTATCGGGATAAGATATCTGCTCATCACCGATAACTATGATCCCTGAGTCAGGAAAGCCAGCTGTACTGGCAACCGGAATACTGGCAGTCTCAGTATCTGTTATGGTTGATGTGAGCCGGGTAGTGGTTATTCCTGATTGCCCCGACGCAGCAATATTACCGGATATTGAGACAATAACGAACATCCACATCATGAACATAAACCCCTTATGCAGAGACTCGGAACGGAAGAAGAGGACATATCCGATGAATGCTCCATAGGCTATCAGCATGAATGAGACAACCAGCGGATGAAGAAGTCCGAGCAGCATACCGCCGATCATCATGATAGCGAACAGTACCATGACAACTTTGGACGCACCTCCACCATCACCGAGACTTGAACGGCGACCACCGATATACGCGGCAGCACAGACGAGAATGGTTACAAATGTCCAAACGATGCCGGACAGCATCCACCGTGACATACCGAACACGGTTGCGAGACCTGTCAAGTCAAACCCGGTTCCTGTGACAGCATCATCGAACGTTGTCGCTGTATCGACTACCTCCAGGTCAGTAGTGAATGTTCCGGCAGCGTTCACGGTCAAAGTATTCACGCCCGGGTATAACGTAACCGGAGAGCCAGCCATAGTCCCTGTGTCATCTGTAATTGTCCCTCTTGTCCATTGCGCAAGATTGATAATGATAGTGCCAACGGTGATTCCAGTATCAACTGTATCTGTGCCTTCGGCTAGAGTCTGTGGGGAGCCAACGACAGTAGCCGTTCCGGATGTAGCGGTAGCCCCGAAAGCAGTATCATAGCTTACAGGGATATAGTTGGGGTCGGAGGTCACATCGGAGAAGGCATCAGGGGCTAAAGTACGGCAACCGGCTATGACGTTCGTGAAATAGCTCTCCCCGACTGATGTCAGTCTATTGCCGTCCGCCGTGGACTCCACCATATCTAGCGTCCAGGCTATCTCTAGAACATCGGTATAGTAAAGGATACGGGAAGCCAGAGTTTCCGATACGCTGGATGTGACCCACTGATTGACAGTTGTGATTGTCTTGGGGGGAGAATCAGCCGGGTTTATCCATGACTGCGTACCAAGTGGCTGAGTAACTACAGCGGTGTAGGAACTGACTCTGGCACGAACCCAGTAGGCAGCCGTACCGTTTACTGCAACAGTATTCCAGTTGGTTGGCATTGTCCATGACACATCGCGATTACCTACAGCCGCTTCAAAAGCAAGAGTGCCGTCGGATATCCCGCTCAGTGATGTCCATGCACTGCCGTTCCAGTATTCCCACGTAATGTCCCATGTACCACTGCCTTGCGTACCTATGTTAATCGTCAGCAGGTCAAACGGGTCTGCACCTCCGAAGTAATACGCATCATTTACTGCCGGGACCGCCGGGAGCAGGGTCATATCATTGGCAGCAACGCTATTGGACTCCGCTGTTTCATCTGTCTGTACTCCGCCGTCATCAGCAACGGCGCCAGTCATTGCCCCGGTAGCCGTTACGTCTGTCCACGGCAAAGTTGGATTCCCTGTCAGCCAGACACGGTAGTTCGCAATATCAGCTGAGTCCAGACTTGCCGCTGTAGCTTCTGCTGCCGTGAATGGTATCCAGATAAGACCGCGACCGTAACCACTGTCCACGAACGTATACGGTGCTACGGCTTTGAGCTGCGTCACGCCGTCTGTATCTACGAATACACCGAGATAGGAATCAGTAGCCGTCTCATCCGGGAGCGTGGCATAGTCGAGATAGTAATCGATAAGGACGCCGACAGCACCGTTCTCAAATTCATAAACATACACAGCAGAAACTTGAGGCTCGGTATCCGGTTCATTGATAGCCTGAACAGGGGATGTGGACATTATGACAGATAAGGATATCAGGCAGACCAACAGGACAGACAAGTACCGTTTTATTCGATGTATCATAAGCTGGGACTCCTCTCGCTGATTAGTCCTCCCCAGACGGCAATGATTATTACCGCCAGAGACAGTATAGGGAATATCGTCCAGACTACCATCAGTATGATAACAGCGGACGCGGCAATACCGGTTATCAGGTGATGACCTCGGACGTTAGCTCCAACCAGAACAGTTACAAAGATAACAGTTGTAACGCCGAATAATACCCAGACTTGCCGTTCAGACAGAGTAGTATTGTCAGAGACAGCGACTATCAACGGGCGCAAGGGGTGAGTGAGAAGTGACCCTCCGACGCTAGGTGCCGTGTCCCAGTCCGAACCACCAGCGACAGGAAGCAGGTCGCCAGTGCTGGTATCGGCATCAACCAGGGAACCGGACTGTCCTGAACTGACCATACTGCCGACCGTTACCCTTATTCCTGTAGGATTGGCACCCCATGTTATTACGCCATTCTGCGCGACTCCTTCACGGTCGGGGAGAGTTGTCCCGGATATTATGGCTACCGGCTGATACCATGCGATAAGCGTTCCGGAAACTGTATGCTTATAATAACCGTAGTAAGGAGTAATAGCAGAACCAATCACCCAGTTATTGCCGTTGTCTGGAGCTGACATAGCGCCGATAGCAACAGAGTCTTCCTCCACAGTATCAATAGTCAGAGTGAAATCAGTTCCGTCTGATGCTACAGTGATGTCATGTTCCCCTGTACTTACCCCTGATGCTTCAACATAAGGAGAATAATTTACCCGCAAGTTAAGATCATTAGCAGCTTGCTGTACACTTCCTGTGATGTTACCATCACCATCAAATGTAATCGTATTGTATTCCGATCCATTTGCATAAGGATTAGTATTTTCGTATCTCCACCCTGCACCAGCTCCGCCGACAGCGATTACCGCATAAGTTGTCCCATTTATGATTTCATACGGAACAAGGAAATCAACTGTATTCCAACCTGTAGATGGTATGTTGGCTATCAAAGCCGACGTAGCCAGTATTCCACCTGTTGGTGCTCCTGCTGCTGTTGCATATAATCGGAATGTTACATTCGTCAATGGATTAAGTGTAACATTTACCTCAATCTGGCTGACATAGGCTGTAGCAGTAGCTTGGAAAGTCTGTCCTTCTGCACTTGGTACTCTCCAGCTAGTAGCCCTACTATTGGTTTCAACCATAGTTGTGTAGTCATAAATCATAGCGGAAACAGTTCCTGTTCCATCTGATGTGAAGTCAAATGAGTCATTCTTGACCAGTATGTCATCAGCACTACTGGCATCAAGATATAAGTCGTTGAACTCTAGTGAAAAGTTATTGCCGAGCTCCAAAGCAGCCGCATCCGCAACTGTGACATAACCGCCGTAGCCGGTAATGATGTCCATCGACGTTGCCGCCGACTCCCCAGTAGCAAAAATCAGGTTTGTCTGTGAACTTGCTCCAACAGGAATAGCTGTCAGCATCTTGTCTTCCGTTACCATCCACGGCTTATTAAGACCGCCAACCGTCTGCACACGAGTATCCAGTGCAGTTGCGGTCATGTATCCATTATCCGCGAGCCAGTCGTTATTTTGTGCCCAAGACACAGGAAGCATCGTGTAGCTTGTGCCTGTAGACTCGGTAATAGATACTTGAGCACTGTATGTGTATGCAAGAACCGGGGTAGCCACGAACAGAGCAACTATCACAGCCAGCAGGACAAGACGTATAGCTTTTTTGCAAAGATTACGCATAATCTAACATCTCCCGGTTATCCTATTCCCCTCATGCTGGTTGGGGGTGCAGTACGTCTCGGAGTAAGCCGGTATCTGGGCTGATTGGACTGGATACGTTGCTGTGCCGGGGGCTTATAGTCAAGCGGAGACTGACCTAGCTCATTTCCCATTATATCTTCCTCGGTCACGTCTACCAAGTCGGAGAGGTCGCCTGTCTCCTCGTTAGCATCGATTATGTCTCGCTCAATATCTACTTCTATGAGGTCGTCAACGTCTGAACCGGCTCCGATGTCTTCATCATCGACAGTGAACAGGTCGGAGATGCCGTCTGAATGTTCTTGCGCTTTGGGATGGTCTGGAGAACCGACCCAGCCCCAGCCGGACTGGTTGGGCGCTACGGGAGCAGGTTCCAGTCCAGTTATCTCGTTGGTATCGTCCTCGGGCATTGGTTCTAGCTCTTCATTATATGTCATCTTATCCTCCCGACCGTAGTCAAGTCGCTGAAATCATCTTCCTTGCGACCCTTGCGATTCTTTGCCTTCTTGCTGTGTCTGGTTCGGTTGACTCCTCTTGGTTCCGTGTCCAGCAGGTCTCCGACCCCGAACAGGTCGCTTACGTCCTCATCGCTTAAACTGGTCAAGTCGCTAAAATCGTTCTCACCCTTAGACTTCTTGACTTTCTTCAGTTCCTTTGTTTTTCTGCTTCTAATATTTATTGTAGCAGAGTCGGTCTCTATTCCATCTGTTAACTCTCTAGTCCGTTGAGCAATCTCAGGACGGTTAACCCCACGAACAGGTCTGGAGACTTCCCCGGCGGATATTGCTGTTCTCGACACGCTGTGTTCTGGATAGACATCGGTCATATCCGGTCGGGAAACACCACCGCCAATATCGTCAACGGACATTCCCTGCGTGGTACTGGGGAGCCTCGTTCCAACATCGGTACGAGTTCCCCCTCCGGAAAACCGGATATCACGTCCATGCTCGATAAAGATGTCCACGACCCCGGCATCAATGCTGATTAGCTTCGGGACTCTGGCGTTTGCCCGACCTATCATCTGGACTGTAGTGTAAGGACTATTACCGCCAGACGTGTCGGCTCCTCTGGGAGTTTGTCCTTTCCCCAGCGTTATCGGTTTGGACTGGTTCCACGGAGGAGGAACATACTTCCAGAATAGACCGCTTTTGAAAGCGACTGAACCGGGGGGAATGTCTACATCGCCGGCACCATCACCACTACCAGAAGGCAGGGGAGGAGGCTTGGGGGGAGTGCTAATCGAAGTCATAGTAGCTTCCCGGACAGCTTCTTTAACTGCTTCCGCAGGTGCTTCTCTGGTGGCTTCTCTTGTTACCGGACGGACAGCAACATCAGTTCTGGTTGCAGTACGAGCGGCATCTGCCGTACTCACTGCTTGAGCTGTGGTCGCCTGTGTTTCTACCGCTGGAGTTACAGCCTGCTGGGTTGCTGTCTGCTCTGCTGGAAGTTCCTTGACCGCATCGGCTGTGCTCGTAACGGACTGTGACAGCACACTTTCAGCCTGCCTTATGGCAATATCTGTCAGCTTTGTGACAGTCTTGGAGTCCGTGTCCATATCCAGTTCGGTTGCAATAGCTCTCTGTGCCGCTGTCCGGCTGTCATCTGTAATCAGACCCATTTCAAGGATAACTGTGACTGCGAGCAAGACAGCAGCCGCAATGACCTGTTTGCTTAGTCCTGTTTCTGGAAGTGCTGGAACTTGTGAGGAGATAGCACTTTCGGCTGCACCTTTTGCTTTTACGTAGTTGTCTCGGGCTATCTTGTAGTCCTCCAGTTCGGCTTGTGATATCGAGCCAGCAGTATAGCCGTCCAGAATAATCTTATCTAGTTCCGCAAGGTCTGCACCGCGAATGTAACTTGTTAACCTGCCCGTATTGCGTATATTCCACCAATAAGGTAAAGCACCCGGTTCAGTAGATTTTACTGTATACGGTTTTGCGGGAGTATAAGAAGATGTGCGTCTTGTGGGTGGAGCAAATGAACTTTGCCCTCCCGGAGTGATAGTCCATCCCGGAACCCCTGCTCTCTGTGCCCAAGCCGCCCAGTCGGTAGTTACTGCTCCGCCTGCTGTCGCTACTGCTTGAATCATAGTCGGGATATCTATTCTCGGAGGGACAAGGGTAGTTCCTCGGCTAATCGGTATTCTGGCTGGTATAGTTTCTGACCCGGAGCGAGGTAACGTGGGAGGTACTAAAGTCGTTCCACGCATCACTGGAATAGCAGCCGGAATAGTTGTCAACGTCGGTGTTTCTATTCTCGGGGGGACAAGGGTAGTTCCCACACTTACGAGAGACTGGGGAAGCGGAGTCATATTGGCTGTTTTCTCGGCGGCACTGACTGTAGCCACGTCAGCTAAACTGGATATGCCGAGATTTGTGCTGACTATTAGCTCCTCCGCTGTGGGTGCTCTGCCGTAGACCTTTTTGTAATTGCTTATAGCTTGAGAAATACTGCCTCTGATTTCCGGGGATATGGCTATTCCGGCGGTAGCCAGTATAGCGGCAACTCCGACCACTGTTAGTCCTACCGGGCTTAAAGTAGCAGCTACCGGGGATCCGGTGCCGTAAATCCTGCCAAAAGTACCATCCGGGTACTTGAGTACAGTCTTTCCCCAGATAGCCGTCTGTGCCGGGTGTCTGCGCTCGTAGTCATAAACTTTCTTGAGCATCTGCTGTTCAAGCTGACTGGAAGTTTTAGTTGTAATCCCTGTAACTTGAGGAGCATATTCAGTGAGCACAGGCTGGTCGGCTGCTCTAGTTCTTGGTGCTTTATTGCTCGCCAGTATCTGAGCTTCAACAACATCTTCCGGGAGGAAACCAGCGGCACGAACATCCTCAATTTTACCGTCCCGTATAGCCTGTGCCAGAGCATCGATAGTGTATTCCTTCCCGTCGGCAGAGTAGACCCCGAGACTGCTCAAGGCTTTATTGTGCTTACTGGCTTCTCGCCATGCATCTTCACCAATAAGGCTGATAGCATCCTGTGGAGTGAGCTTCTTCATCTTGACAGCCATATAGACATCATCGAGATAGAAACCGCCGTCGGGGGACGCTTTGAGAATTGTTTTGCTGTGCTCCCTGTCACCAGTAACTATTTTGTCAATGACCGGCATGTCGTTGACACGCTTCCAGACAATGTGTTTCCCGGGAAGGGTCTTGACCGTAATCTGCTTGGTCGGGTCAGCAAACGGTATAGCAGTCACATATCCAGCATGGGTGAGGACGTAGAAAGCCGGAGCCTGCTTATTGAAATCTTTGTAGCGGTCTTTGTTCTTGAGATAGTCCTGATAAATGTCGTCCGGTATCTTGTACGCCGGAGCATTTAAGTCTACTCCCCACTTTTCCTCAATATCAGCGTCAGACATACCGAGTTTTTTGGCTGTATCAAAATCCACATTGATATTGCCGGACGCATCGTGCGTAGTAAGTGGAGAAATAGCCATAGTGACATATTTGTCATAGGCTTCTTTATCCTGAACAGTCAGATTGCCACGCTCAACTTCGATTGCCTCGTTGACAAGAGCAAGTTTCTGCCGGACATACTCGACGCTATCCCAGTACGCTTGTATGTCAAATTCGCTATCATCAAGAGTAACTTCCCCGGATTTCACTTTTTCCGATAAGTCAATAGCGTCCTGTAGCTCCTTTTGTCGAGACAGCAACTCAGGAGATATTTGAGTGACTTCACTAGTAGCGGGAGCTGCTTGTTGGGTCTGGTCTATACGGGCATTGTACTGCTCGACTGCTGCGTTGTAAGCCTCAGCACCGCCACGGGAATACGCGTCTTGCAATTCCTTCGGTAGTGTGGATAGCTTCGACTCAAACTCCAGCAGCTCAGGCGATTTGACAGCTTCTGTATCCGCAATAGTCGGTACAGTATCTACGCCAGACAGAACCAGCTCCGGAACACCACTGACTGTGCCAGCCTGCTTTGCTTCTTGAGCCGGGGACAATCTCGGTTGCTGGCGGTATCGTTCACCTAAACCTTTTCCAGCCATTTATAACTTCCTCCTCCGTTTTCTCGTGTACGGAGTATTCCAGTAGGGAGATTTGCACTTCGGGCACCGCTTGGGCTTCCGTACGAACGGAACCCATTTGTGGCGGCACCGAATACAGTATAGCTCTTTTCTCATAGTTGTCTCGCTGTTGTACCTTTAACTATTAACGATAGCACTAGTGGGTCTGTTTGTCAAGACCTATTGGTAAGGGATAATGAAAAAGGCTCCCGTGGATGAGAGCCTTGCAATAGAACTGTGATGAGAAATAGTAGAATAGCTAGAACGGCCAGTTGCTACTCTTGCCTGAGACTTCTCCCCAAGTGTAGGCTTCTACTCGACCACCTCTACGGAACTTGCGCGCCGATTTGCGGTCTTCTCCACCGGATGCGTCTCGGACAGCACGTTTCTTTACTCGCTTGGTAGTCGCTTTGGTTCTCTTCTTAGCCGTCTTTACCTTAGCCATATTTATCCTCTGTCTGTCACTCGTTGTTTATTATCTGCTTACCACAGCGGCCAGTTGCGCGGTTTCTTCCCTGTCTTGGCTCGCTTGGTAGTAGACTTCGACTTTTTCTTTATTGTTTTAGATTTTGGCACTATGGATTACCTCCCGGCTACTTATTAATCAGTACTCCGACCTTTCCAGTTGGAACCTTGTTAATCGGCTTCACTCCGCCGACTACCCAGAACCTGTTCTTGCGACCATTCCAGCCTTTCTTGGCTGCTGTGCTTCGTTCTTTCTTAGTGTATGCCATTGCGATACCTCCCTTGTCAGCTAAATACTGCCTTCGTTCTCAATTCCTTTGCCTTCTTCACAGCAAATTTGCGAGCATTGACCCAGAGACGGAATTTTCGTACATTACCACGTCGATGAGCATTATTCAGGTTGCCGTCTATTGCCCACATAACCTCATGGTATTTCCCGTCTCCTGTCTCATCCTTGTGTACAGCAAACACGGAAGGACTGACTTGGTACCTGCCCTTTTTCTCTTTTGGATTAGTATAAGCATATTTGACCATAGCGATACCTCCCTTAAATGTATACCCGTCTGCCTTTTTTCATCACGTACTTCCCGCCTCGCTTGCCGGTGTGGACTTTACGTACCCCGACTCTGGTCTTGGTTCGTGCTGTTCGAGT
>JAQTTS010000067.1:2041-9148 GCA_028710655.1 Dehalococcoidales bacterium | reverse complement strand
ACAGCCTTGCGGTGGACCTTCTGCCGGCGGTGGAAGTGGAGGTGGGAGAGAAGAAGATCGACGCCGTTATGAAGCAACTCAAGGCCGGCGTTGAAGGTATCCAGGACAGCTACCAGTTCCGTCTGTTCCTCACCACCATGTCCAAGTTTCACGATTACAGTATTGGTAACCAGATACTCATCATGCTCCAGAAGCCAGATGCCGCCAGGGTAGCAGGGTTCAGCACCTGGAAAGACCTGGGACGCTGGGTGAAAAAGAGCGAAAAGGGCATCGCTATCCTGGCGCCGGTCATGCCGCCGAGGCAAAAACCCGAGGAAAGGGAACGGGACGAAGCCGAGACAGAGACTGAGATAGAGCCGCGCCCCGTTTTCTTCAAAGTGGTCTATGTCTTTGAGAACACGTGGCGTCTGTGACCTTGAAGTCACCGGACTGCCAGACCGGCTGGTGCTTATACCGGCGAAGATCTTTTGGTCTAATGAGTTTCATTTCTGAAATCTTGTGTTCTATTGCTCCCTTGGTGCGTCCAAGCCGGTCAGCTATTTCTATTTTACTCAATCCCCTGATTAAATAACAGTCTTTCAACTGGTCGACTTCTTCCTGCGTCCAGAGTGTCGATTTTCCAGGCGCCTTTTTTATCCCCCGCCTGCTCAGCCTGAGCCTAGTTGCCCTGAGGTATATCGCTGACTTGTTTCTCTCAGGCAAGGCGGCTAAGATGGCTTCCCAGGAGGCGGAGGGCCACAGCATCCGGAGAAGTCTGGTCTCTTCGGCGGACCACCGGTTTTCAGCTTTGAAGTGAGCCTGGGGACGCTGGATATCGACCGTCTGTTGAAGACCCATCTTCCAAACGATGGTACACTCAACATGACTACGGTCGTGCCGCATTTCCACCCTATCTATCAGCAGCTTGAGCAGGTGGTTGCGCAGGCGGCTGGGATATCTTACCCAGTTTTCTTCCAGGTTATCTAGGAAATGCCTTACCCTTTCCAGGTCGATTACCGTCGACTGCCGGGCAGGCGGTCTTTGCTGAATCATTTGAAGCTCGTTCTGGGCTTCTTTAATAAGACTCCAGTATGTCTCTTCCCGCTCCGGGTTATCAGAACCGAGATACCTTTTCAGGTTGGTAATGTGCGCTTTAAGCTCCGTCTCCCGTTGGCGACGCCGGTTTTCTTCGTAACTGCTCTCACTCACCTCTGATTTGAGCTTCTCCAGTACCCCCTCGGCATGAGGGGTAAGGTCAAGGCAGCGTAGAAACTCCGTGCTCAGCGGCGGGGTCAGCAGGTGGTCCTCAATGTAGAGACACCGAGGGGCCAGGCCAAGGTGAGAGTCCTGATTGCAGGCCCAGCGCTTTCTGGTGTTGTACGAAGAAACCCTCTTCGGCAGGTCATGGTTACAGCAATAGAGAAGGCCAGCCCATTCCATAGGTTCGGCATAAGCGGCTTTTCCCCTCGGCTTGTTGGATGTCGCTACCTCGTAAGCCTGGAGAAATAGGTCTTGAGGCACAATTGCCTGATGGTTGTTCTCGCGGATGATATTCCCCCATTCCCAGGTGCCGGTGAGGTTCAGGTTGGTCGCCAAGCTCATGAGTGTATTGGTGGTAATGACATATCCCCTGTTATTCCTGGGATAAAGCCTCAATAGTGACCTTGTTTCCATGTACTTCAGTTCATCGGGAAAGAAAGGAAACACCGTCCCGGCAGCGTGAAGCACCTTGACCGCCCGGAATACGGAGCGCTGTCTTACCACCTCCTCAAGTGCGGTGATAACCACTTCCTGATGCGGGGGATACAGCACCCAGTGGTCCAAGATATAGGAACCGTCGCTTCGCTGCCCCTCGATTTTCACGATGAAGCCGGGGCATACCGGAGTACCTACATGTTTACCTTCAGCAGCCTTGTTAGCCCTCCGCCGGTGAAGCCTTACTCCGAACTTTTTCATCTCTTCAGCCGAGTCTTCAATGTCATCGGCCAGGTTTTCCCAGTCGCGCGGAATGGCCGGGTTATAGACGCCTTCGGGCGTCCTTATGCGGCACTTATGCTCCTTGAGCAGTCTTAGCAGCTTGTAGCCCAGTACCCTGTCACGGTCTCGGGAGAGGCGGCTCATACCTTCGGTGAGATACACCGTGCCGGTGTGATCACTCTCAACACCCTGCCTCAGGTCACGCAGCCCCGGCCTCTTATCTTCATCCAGTGACCCGGACAGCCCCAGGTCTTTGCAGTTGACTGTAACATCACCATCCTCAATGATTTTGGAAACATCTTCACCATTCTGAATAGCCTTAAGCCACTCCTCAATGTCCTGAACCTTAAGGCCAGTGTGGTAGCCATCCTTTATGGCTACTTCTACCTGCTTGGCGATATCCATGATGGATTCACGGCTTTGCCGTACCTGCTCCTGCGTGGATACCCTGCCATAGATAAAGGCTTTCTTGTATGGCAGGCTTCTCAGGTCTTCCTCACTGGGCGTGGCCCTCTCTTTTCGCAGGTTTTGAATAATGTCTTCAAGGTTCACTATTCTGTTCCTCCTTCAACATCCTAGCAAGTGCCCCTATAACTTCGGCTGATAGGGGCGGCGTTATTCCCACCGGCTTGAGCCGGTATGGGAAGTCCCTCACCTGCTGCAAAAGCAACGCTGCCCAAGCTGCCCACTGGCTGTGTTTCGCAATGCAATCGTCAATATAGCTCATCGTCTCCACGTTGCCACTGGTTACGGTATCCGCATATCGCTTTATCATCTCGGGAGGGTCATCCGCAGTGCCTCCCAGGATAACGGCGATGTCTTCCATGATTTCTCTGCCCGTGTACAAAAAAGGGGCGAAGCCGAGCACTACCATGCCCCGGCAAACTACCTCCACGGACATCTTGAGCTTGCCGCTCTGAAACTGGCTCATGATTCTGCCTACCGCATCAAGGCAGGACTCCATGACCGGCCTGACTCCAGAACAAGCCGGCCAGAGCGTAATTGCCGCCTGCCATACCTCGGACGGTACGGTTTCCGAGTCGGGTTCTTTGTCGATCGAATTCTGAATGTCCTCGGCTAATCGCAAGGGCTGACTTAACTCAATGATACTTTCATCCCCGAGTCCATCGGTGAGCCGGTTGAAAGAATGCTCAGGCAAAACGTGCTCCGGAAGCCTGCATTCCTCCTTGAAATGAGGGTAACCTTTCTTGAGCCATCTACCTAACTTCTGCTCTTTCATTGGCTCTCCTCCTCTTCCGGCTTCTTGCTTTCACCGCCGGACATTTCTTCCACCGAGCCCAGGCCGAGTAGCCTCAGCATCACCGGCAGGTTCCTCCAGAGGTTGTAGACGAAGAGGTCGAGCACCTTCTTATTCTCCCCGGAGAACTCTATGTGAATGGCTGGCGCATCGGCGTCTCTGATCACCCTGGCCTGGATGCCCTTCATCGTCGTCGAGTAGGTCTCAATCATCTCCTCGGAGATGTTCTCGATCCGTGTGGGCTCGATGGGCTGAATCTGGATTGTTCCCCCATTGACCGTGAGACGTACTTCGTCTCCCTTTTGGAGGTTCCATTGCTCGATTACCTCACTGGGCACGCCGACGAACAGACTGTTTCCCGACCTCAAGAGTTTCTTGTTTATGGTATACCTTGGAGTTTCAGACATACTCCACCTCCTCTTATATAATCCTTACGTATAGTCTATACCATTTTCCGCGTCTTGTCAATAGTACTTTGTCGACCGTTTAGCCCGGTAACAACCATTGCACAATCTTTGCACTCACCTTTGCACCGCCACGCTTGCACTCCCCCAGTCACTACTGGGCGTATAAGGGGGGATGGGGTGACCCTATCCGTGTCTGTGGTAACCATGGCGATGTCTCCGGCGACAGCGCCGGGAAAGGGCCAGTGCAGTGGTTCTGTGCAAATGACCGAACATCTGACCGGTATCCGACGGCTACGGCTATCGAAGCCGGTATTTCGCCGGGGTAACTGCAGGATGTGTAACAGCCTTATGATTACTGGAGTGACCACCGAATGAGAGAGTACGGGGGACAGATCTCCATGGCCAGTCAATTCAACCTATTCTAACTATTCTACAAATACTATCTTACTATCTATGAGCCTGACCCCATGACGGTATATCGTGGTTCCACCGCCCTGCTAATACCTGTTGTCGACACCATCTCGGGGGTGATACCCCCCCCCAAGCTGGTTTTCCCCAAATTTACCGTCTTCCCGGTCACCCCTCGTGCAACCCTAATGGAAGATACGGAAAAGCTCTCCACCAAAGGCCCGGTATCTCCTTTTCGTGCCCGGCCTACCTGCTTTACGTAAACTGGGCATGAAAAAGGAGGTGTCAATGAGCATAACGACAATAGTTGGCCGGCGACAACGTACTGCACAGTTCTGGTTGCGCATGCCACAGACATGGCATGAATTTCTGACTGCAAAGGCTAACCAGGAGGGCTGCAGCAGTGCAGAGCTCTTGCGGCGTGCCTTCAGACTCGTCTACGGAGCCGAGCTGGCGCAATACGAAAGGGGTGACGAGTTACCATGTGGATGTCTCAATGGGATTGGGCCGCCCCCAGATCACCACCGCAGCCCACACGTTCAGGCGGCGGAAGACCCCTGGATGGTAGCGGCAAATGATTTTGTGGAAAACAAGCGCTCCCCGGCCACCCGGCGGGCATATCGTCAGGTGCTAAATCATTTCCGGAGCTTCGTCGGGAAGCACCCAGCGGATATACGAGAGGGCGATATCATCGGCTACCGCCGCCACCTGGAGATGCTGAAGCGGTCGCCGTCTACCATCGTTCAACACCTGGCGTGCCTTTCGGGTTACTACGAACTTTGCATGCGGAGGGAACTGGCGGTAAACAACCCGGCCAGGAGCGTAGAGCGCCCTCACGTATCGGCCTACACCGCGGCGACCTGGCTCAGCCTGGAACAGGCGAGGGTTTTCCTTGCACAGCCTGACCTGAGCACCGTCACGGGAAAGCGTGATTACGCCATACTCATTGTCATAGTCCTCACCGGCATGCGCCGAAGCGAGCTATGCGGGCTCAAGATGCGCCATATCGCTCGGTCAGGAGAGAACATCCGCCTCAGGTATATTGCCAAGGGAGGCAGTGAGGTAGTGAGGGAAATACCAGACAGGTGTTGGGAGGCAATTGAGGACTACCTTGCCACCAGCGGTCGGCACCTGACTGACGAGTCGCCAGTCTTTGCTTCCCTGAGTGCAGCCACCAAAAAGAGAAGGGCGGAAAAGCCACTTACCCCAGAGGCGATAAGGCAGATAGTGGTTGGCTATGCCAGAAAAGCCTTTAGCGACAGTATCAGAGTTAGCCCTCATACATTACGGCATACCGCAGCCACGCTGCTACGAGCAAATGGCAGGGGGTTGGAGGAGATTCAGAGTTTCCTCAGGCATAAACGAATCGAGACAACGCGACGGTACCTTCATGTTGTGGCGACGACTGACGCTGAGTTGAGCGAATGCCTGTGGCAGAAACTTACCGCTTAATCTTTGGCGTCGTGATGGACGAGTAAAGAAGGCTGGCTTAACTCAGGGTTTCCGACAAGGCAGGCTTTGTCTACAACCCGAGGGCATTCCTCAGCCGCCTGTCCAGCTCCTCCTGGATAGCCGGACTGACCCGGCCGAGCCGGCGGACGAGCTTCGTTCTCTCGATGGTCAGAAGCTTCTTCAGCTTGAAGACCGAGAGCTTCTTCAGCCCGGTCTTGGAGAAGTCGGGATGGTCCGATGTCAGCAGGAAATCGGTTTCAGCCGCCTCTCCGGAGCGCACGATGGACGAGATAAAAGCGATGACAATATCGAGTTCTTGCGGGTCGGGAGATACGATGACCGCTGGTCGCAGTTTCTCAGCGGTCAGGTCGGTAAAAGGGAAAGGGACAAGCACAATGTCGCCTCGCTTAAGAGGAACCCGGGGCATGTCAATCGAGCCTTTCCCCGTCCTCAGCAGTATAAAGGTCTTCGCCAGAGCGACTGAGGAAATTGTAACTGCCCCCCTTGTGAGCAACTTGAGCAAGAAGGGAAGGGGGCAAGTCGTCTTCCAGAATAAGAAGTTCCACCGTTTCCCGGTCAGGAAGGTCTAATTTATGGAGGGGCTTAAGGACTCCGTTTTCATAAACTGCTTGAATCGTTCGTGGCATGGCTCTCACCTCTACAAAGAGGATAGCAGAAAAGAGGGAGAAAATCAAAATTGCTTTGAAAGAAGTAGGGATGTTCCGGGCAGCTTGTGATAAAACGCCTTATCACAAGTCTGAGGATAGGGGGCTATTATGACGGCTTTGGTGGACAGGCGGAGCAAAAAATTAGCTGCTTAAAATCAATAATATCTGCAAAAACGTCCAATACTACTTGACAAAACTTGGCAAAGGTGCTACATTTTGACCCGTAGGCTTGCTTTGGGTGGCTGATAAGGCGTTTTATGGCAAGCTGAATAACCAGCGTTCCAGTGAAAACGGGGTTCACACATCGTGGAGCTATCAATTGATCTAAGTTTCGGTATTTGGGATAACTCGGTAGAGGGCACCCCAGGGAGGTGCTAACTATGTGAACACAGCGGAACTGGCTCAAACTAATGGGAAAAATCTGTAGGAGGTTAATATGCAATGAAAGGTAAATTTAGTTCAATACTTCGTGTGACTATTGCACTAGTATTTGTGCTAAGTCTCAGCTTGGTGACGGCGGTGCCTGCTAGTGCAGCAATTTCGTCGATCACAGTTACTGCCCCTACCGCAGGTGAGACTTGGTACGGGGAGCAAGACATTACCTGGACCAGTGTTGGCGATGCAGACACGGTAAATATTTATTATTCCACAAACAATTTCGCTAGCTCTACTACTATAGTTATCGCCACGGCGAATGATGGTAGCTATTCTTGGGATACCACGTCAGTACCTGATGGGACTAATTACAGGATTAAGGTTAGAGCCACATCAGATCCTGACGTTTCGGGTGTTTCAGGTGTATTTACAATAGATAATGTTTTAGGAGCCGCGGTTGCCGATGCTGAGGCCGCACTGGATGCGGTTGAGGCTGCCCAGGCGGCATACCTTGCCGCCGGTGGCGAAGATACCGATGAGGTATATGAGGCGGTTGGAACGGCGGTAGGCGAACTGGAAGATG
>JAQTTS010000067.1:0-1941 GCA_028710655.1 Dehalococcoidales bacterium | reverse complement strand
TGGAACGGCGGTAGGCGAACTGGAAGATGCCCTTGCCGCTGACCCGCAGGTGACCGCGGATATCGTGGCGGCCACTGAAGCGTTGAACACCGCTGTTGAAGAACTGGAAGCTGCTACCGAAGCCTTGGCTGAAACAGCTGAGATCAATCTTTATCGAGGTTGGAACCTGATCTCACTACCACTTATGCCGACTAGCACAGACCCTGAAGAGATCCTTGAGGGGCTCGACGGAGCAGGTGTTACCATTATATGGGGTAACTATGATCCGACTACAGGTAGTTGGGAGTCTTATGCTCCGGCTGCTGAGGAAAACAGCCTTACGGTGATGCGAGACGGCAGAGGATATTGGGTTCGTACAGATGGAGACGCCATGCTTACCGTTACAGGGCGTGCGTTACCCCTGCCGCCCGGTGTACCACCTGCCTATAATGTAGTCCCCGGCTGGAACCTTATTGGCTTTAAGTCTCTTGCCCCGAGATTGGCTACGGATTACCTTGAGGCAATTTCGGGTAAATATACGTTAATTTATGGCTTTGATGGGGAAAATCGCCAATACGTTCTGGTAATAGCCTCTGAGGACGAGATGCTACCTGGAGCAGGTTACTGGGTCGCTGTAACACAGAGCGGAACCATTTTCCCATAGCAGTAGCGTAGCGTACACAAAGGGGGTCAAGATGAGAAACATTTGCAACCAACGTATGTTGGTTAGGATAATAGGAGGAGCCTCAGGGCTCCTCCTAGCCCTCGCCGTTACCGTGGTATCAGCTATACCGGTGCTGGCAGTGCCCCAGCTGCCGCATCGGTTCGATGGTGCAGTCTTGATTAATGGTAATCCGGCGCTGGCTGGGGTCACCATTTCTGCAACGATAAACGACGTTCCTCAAACCTTCTCGGTAACAACTAACAGTGCAGGCAACTATAGCTCGCTTCACGTGAACGGAGATGACCCCGATACCCCGGCGAAGGAAGGTGGAGTCAACGGTGACACCATACAGTTTTATGTCTCGGGGACACCCGCAGGCATAGCCACTTTTTCTAGTGGTTCGTTTACAATTAAGGACCTGTCGGTGAGTATCACCCACACCATCACAGTGACGCAGGGCGCTAACGGCACGATCAGCCCCGGAACCACCACTGTCAACCATGGCAATAATCAGACCTTTACCATTACACCAAACTCTGGTTATACGATTTCAAGTGTGATAGTCGATAGCGTATCAGTCGGGGCTGTGAGCAGCTACACTTTCACCAATGTAATCGCACCTCATACCATTACAGCAACATTTGCGGCAGTCTCAGTAGGAGGTGGCGGAGTCGCGGGTGGAGGTGGAGTGGCCCCAGGTTCAATATCAGGCAATCTGTTCGGCACTCTTGGGACCTTCCCTATCAGCAGTACCGGCATGGTTACGTCATCGATCACCGCCGTCTCTGCGGATGGCAAAACGACTTTATACATACCTGCTGGAACGATTGCCAAAGATAAGAATGGCAACCCGCTGACCAGCTTGACTGCTGCTCTGGTTACTCCTCCGGCACCACCACAAAATGCCAAAATAATAGGTTTGGCTTATAATTTTGGTCCTGACGGGGCAACCTTTAGTCCCCCTATAACCTTGACTTGGACCTACGACCCTGGCAATTTGCCTGAAGGAGAAGCCGCGGAAGATTTGGTTATAGCTTACTACGATGAGCCCGCTGGTAAATGGGTGGAGTTGGAAAGTGTGGTTGACACCGCAAACAATCGCATTACCGCTTCGGTTTCCCATTTCACTACCTTCGGTGTACTTGGAAAAGTAGCCCTCACTCCGACGCCGCCGACACCGACTCCAACGCCGACACCGACTCCAACGCCGACGCCGACTCCAACGCCGACGCCGACTCCAACGCCGACGCCGACTCCAACGCCGACGCCGACGCCAACACCGACACCGACTCCAACAC
>JAQTTS010000066.1 GCA_028710655.1 Dehalococcoidales bacterium | reverse complement strand
AGTTTCTTACCCTCCAGCGGCAGAATTCAGGGTTATAGACACAAGCCGATAGAGACTGATTCTGGGCGAGTCGGCAAAGACCGCTATCTTTATAACAGGCGTACTTGGCTTCGCGTAGAGGTTCACGGGGCGGATCCCAGCCAAGAGCAACCGCCTGATCATACGCAAGCTCATACTGCACCAGGGCCTCAACATACTGTTCATAGAGCCGCTCATGCCACACCTTCTCCATGAGTTCCATCTTGCGCTCCAGGAAACGCATCTTCTCCAGAGACTCATCACGTAATCGCTTGATATAAACTGGGGCCACCTTTTCGAGTGCCACAGCCTTTTCCATGTAGTAGAGAATCTTACGCCGATAAGCTTTTTCAAGAGCCTCATTACCAGTATCGGATGCCCGTTCGTGAAGCTTCCTAGCGGTCGCAAGCAATTTTTCAG
Source organism: Dehalococcoidales bacterium (assembly GCA_028710655.1). Next base: position 8,761 of record JAQTTS010000066.1, on the reverse strand, counting down.
CTTCCTGAATTAATGTTTCCCCAGTCATTGCAATAGTTCCCATAGCGCCTTCGACCTCCTCTCGCCGATACCTGGAACCGACTTCAGCTCTTCGAAGGAGCAGCTCCAGGACAGAGGCGCCTTCCCGAACCTCTCTAGAATTGCCTCAGCCAGCATAGTGCCGATGCCCGGGAATCCTTGGAGCAAAAACCTGGCAATGTCTTCCTGGCTGCTTTTTCCCCAGGTATCGCGTACGGTGTGCTTAGGTCGAGTAAGCAGGCTCCTATGAACCTTCTTTCCAAACCAGTTTTCAAGTTCAAGTACGGCTGTAGCCGTATCGTTAATATCATCCGTATGCTCAACCATCACTCCATGGATCAGCCAGACGGAGCGTAGGAGATTACGAAGCTGCTGCCGTGTCCACCGGCTTGCCCACGAAGCCATGAGGTGCCCGTCCGCCGTCCACTGTGGCCGGCCCTCCACGATTAGCACAGGGTATTCCGTTCTAGCCAGCATCGCCAGCTCCCGGGCGAGACGTCCGTCATCAATCGAGGCCAATAAGTCGTCCGGAAACGCTTTCCGCTGAATCGCCAGCTTGCCGCGACCGGAAACCACCGCCAGAACATCAGCCCCGTGCTGTTCCGGCAGGGAGTGGGACATAGCCCTGTCTCCCAGCAAGGAGAGTAGGTGGCGGTCGGTCGGCGAAACGAGTATCATAGCCAGCCCGCCACCTTTCCGTACTGAATCGGGAAGTTGATGAGCTTCTGATGGTCAAAGTACCGGCGCCCGCCTCGGTCCTTCACCGTGGTAATAAAATGGCCGTCTTTACGGTATGTCAGCAGAAAAACCGTGTCCGGCTGATAAGCAAGCTGCTTCTGCCCGGACGGCCGTATACCATGAGGGCCGTATAAGTCCCTGATATCCTGGGCATCGTCATCTGAAACCGCCTGACCCGCTGTAGCCATGTACAGGTGCGCCGGAACTCGGTAAACCAGGGAGAAGATAAAGTCTTCGTATAGTCGATTCACCACGGGCCAATCCGTCCATCCTTTGAGTGCTGCATCCCTTCCCGCGAACAGACTCTTAGCGTCTTTCTTGATCTTCTTACGGGCCTCAAGAAAATACTCGCCCATGTCCTGGTCGAAGATTTCGCCGATGTAGTACTTCTGCACAGCGGACCAGGCCTTATCCACCATATCGATGACCACCCAATCGTTCTCTTTGCACAGGTCGGCGACCTTCTTCTGGGCATCTCGATATTCAGGCCAGTCGACCACAGAGTAGACGCGGACGTTTGTCAGCTGGGGAAACTCTTTGAGCGAGCGCTCCGCACCAATTTCCGAGTCAATCACGTACACGGTTGAACTCTTAAAGTGGTTGGCTAGCCTGAGCCAGCCATACGTTTTGCCGGAGCCAGGCCCTCCCATGACCAGTATTCTTTCACGCATCGCTATTCACCTCCGATTTCCGAAAATACGGGCAATCACTCCCGTCCAGGCACAATGGCAGCAGCAGGCACGACTGTTCTTGTAGGCAACAATTACACAGCCTTTCTCTGGCTTTCTTCAGCGCTTCCTCACCATAGGTAGCTATTATCCTCATCTGTATGGACTGCCTTGGATTGACCGTGTCTTTTTTCCTTGCCATGTTCTTACGCTCTCAAATCCTCAACACGGATGTATTCCGCACGCGCCTTGACCGTCTTTACCTTCTCCAGTACATCAGTAGGCACAAACTTCCTCAGTTCAGTTACCGGATAAGAGACACTCTCACCGGCGGGAACATAGCTAATAGCCAGTTCATCAATCGTGAGCTTACCCCTCTCCCTGGCAGCAGTAAGGAGAATAGGGTCCGCTTCTGCCCGCAATTCCTTTGCTTCCGTTTCGAGCTCCATCGCTCGTCGTCTTAGTCCGGCTGCCCGCAAGACATCAGTGGACAGGGACACCGGTGCTTTCTCTTCTTCCTGGCACAGGTAGCGAAAGCGACATATCCTGCAGGTGAAATCATCAGTCATCTGTACCGGGCAGAGCTGCTTCTTGCGCACCGCTATCTCAACCCCTAAGACTGCCTCGTATACCTGCTCCCACTCCAGTGGGGGCGTATCCAGTTCAAGATTCATCCGCTTTCCCGAGTCCCGGTCTTTAACCACATAGAGAATGGGCAGATTCACCGCTCGGTGATAGGTGGTAATCTGAAAAGCATACTCGCGAAATCGGGTGAAACCGGCACTAGTGAACGAGGCGAATCGGAATCGGGACATGCTCTTTATCTCAAGTAGCCGCTGCTCACCGTTACGTCTAGCGAAGCCGTCCACATGCCCGATAAGCTCAAAAGCAGGATAGCTCAGCTTCACCTCACGCTGGCGGTCGGTTATCTTCCAGCCCTCCGACTCAAGGTCTTTGACGACCCACTGCTCGTGCCGTTCACCTTCCCTAGCAGCCAGCTTCAAGAACTCCGGCTCAGGAAGCGGTTCGTGACCGAGCCGAGCCGCAGAAAGCGCCCGTGGACAGGTTCCGAGACTAGAAATGCGGTACATGGTTCTCCTTTCAGGCGGGGTACAAAGCTGTTCACTTGGTACCCCGCCTGTGTGCAAGTCATTTGTTTTTTAGCTCATGGTACAGACCCTCCTCGGAGTCGTCCAAGACTCGACCGAGCAGCTCATCGTTTTCGACAACCTCGGGCATATCCATCGCCTTCTTCTGCCATTCCTCACGGCTGAGCTTGGTAGCCAGAGCTGCCAGCTTCTTCATGGTGAGTTCATTTGAGGGCTTCTCGGCCTTTGTCTCCGGGGTTTCCGCAGTAGGTTTCGCCTTCGCCTTGGTCGCCTTATCCAGTACCGCCACTGGCATGAGGTGAGTGGTCTTGCCACCCCGGTCTTCCAGAATGCCTGACCCGTACTCGATCTCCTCACGCTTTAAGTGGAAGCCCAGTCCCTTCCAGACGTCAGCTTTTGTTGCCGGTCCTCGGTTACGCATATCCACCCCGAGTTCACTGACCACCCGGCTGATGAGCTTGCCCATCATGCTGGTCTTCACAAACCGGTTGCGCTTGGGGTGCTGAACCTCGGCACCTCCCTTCACCACTTCCCAACCCTGGCCACAGGGCCAGATAATGCTTTCAACATCCTCATCTGGGCTCTCACCCTCCCATATCAACAGTGGCACCTCGCCATCCATGTACTCCTGCCGGTAGCCGAAAGAAGCGCCCGTGATGTGGAAGTCAAAATCATCCGGTAAACCCGAATCCAGGTCCCATGTGTCTTTAACTTGTTGATCTGCCATTTGAAAAAACCTCCTATAGATTTCTCGTATATGAATTCCCGCTATGACCGGACAATCACTTCACGGCTCCACCTCCTTTTGCCGACATCCTCAGTGCGTCTCGCCACCACTGGGGAAACAGGTACTTGTCACGGTAAAGCCGCTCGAACTGAGCATCTAAGATGTAAATGTCGCACTGGTCTTCGGCACTTCTAATGCCTCGCCCGCACATCTGGATGAGGGTACGAATTGCGCTGACCGTGTACCACAGCTGGCCTGCCTTCTTGCCGGAATAGAGCCGGGTGGAGATCTGCTTGTCACCGAGGTTGAGGAATGGTATCTTCATCACTACCACTACTCTGCACAGATCTCCAGGCAAATCCACGCCCCTGTCCATACTGGAAGCAACGAGAACAGTTCCGTTGGGTGCTTGCTTGAATTCCTGCAGCTTTGATTCACGGTCCTTCGCTTGGTCGTAGGTCAGCATGCGAGCTCGGTGACGGCTCGTCACCACTGTCTGCCGGGAAAAGCCATAGCTAACGGTGTGCACCAGCACCTTGTCGTGCGGGTGGTTGTCAAGAATCGTGTCGAGGGCTGCTATGGCCTTCGGGCGTTCGACGTTCTCATTCTTCTTGGTCAGGCTCGCTGCGGGAAGATAGTAGACGGGACGATTTTTCGCAGGGAACGTGGAGGGCAAATCAATAAAATCAATCTCTTCCCGAGGAATCCCAAGAGAGCCTGCCATCTCGTCGGGGCTGATGATCGTGGCAGACATGAGAATGAAACGATCGGCATGCTTCCACAGGTGCTGATCGGCATAGCGGGACACAAACACCGGTTTGAATGTCCATCGTTCCTCTTCAGGGAAGAATACCCACCTGTTGTCGGTATCGGTTACCTCGCGAAGAAAGAAATCGAGCTTGCCCTTCATGCGCTCAAGTTCCCGTTCTCGTTTCGTGTCTTCAACTCCATAGCTTTGATTAAGCCTTTCCAGTTCTGAATTGACCGCCGGCAGGGCCACGTCATTTGCCCATTCCACCCAAGCCTCCTGCACTGTCTTGCGTGCTGGCGGTTGAAGGCCGAGCCTTTCAATCCAACGCCGGGTGATATTCACCTCAACGAAGTTCATCAGGGATGACTCAAGCAGGTCAGCCTCGTCCAGCACCAGCCACGGCCATCCGCTGAACTGCCCGACGAAGTTGGCTTCGTTTAGAAACAGAGCAGTATTGACCACTGCCAGTTCGGCACCTACCGCCTTTGCCTTCTGCACACGGTATGGGCAATCCAGCTTAGCGAAGCAAATCTCTTCGCTATTAGCGTTGGTGATACCGTCCGGATTGCAGTTGCCGTCGCAGCACCACCGGCAGTGAGTCTCTTTTTTACTGGTGCACATCGAGGCGTTTATATTGGGAAAAAGATGTCCGTATCGTATAGTAGGGTAGTTGGCCCGACCCTTGAGTTCAACGGCGTACTCTTTGCCTTCCAGGTCATAGGCGAAATCACCGACAAACTGGGCTTGCAGCTGTTTGGTGGAACATGTATACAGGCATCGAGTCCGAAGAGACCGCTGCGTAGCTGCTACAATAAGTGACTTGCCTGACCCGGTTGGCGCCTGCAGCAGGATAAACCGCTTCTTGCTGTTCTTTATGCGCTCCAGCGCTTGCAGTTGGGCCGGTCGAAACTCGGTGAATTTGGCAGGAAGTCCAAGGCTTGCCGGTGTTATCTCAATTCGCTGGCTTGTTTGTTTGACCTGCACACGGTTCAAGCGCCGAGCGGCAATAACCGCAATAGCGTGAGAGCATAGCCGTCGCTCGCGGCTCCCACCCCAGGCATGGGAGTAGCAGGTGCAGGAATAGGAGCCGTCATTTAGGCTCACTGTGTAGATGGGAAAGTTGTCGCCGAGTTCAGGACGACCGGATAAAGTCCACCTATCCGCACCGGCAGCAACCACGTCATCGATGCGCTTGAGTCCACGCTCCACGATACTCGGGCGGAAGCCAGACTCCACTACGAGCTGCTCCTTTATTTCAGAGAGTGTGAGCTCACGGAATGGCTCATCCAGTTCCCAGGTGTCAATTTCAACCGAGCTCTTCACCTAGCTCCTCCTCGAGTTGCTCAAGCAAGCCTTTCAATCTTCGAGATGCCAAAAGCTTTTCCTTTAGTACCGATGCGTATTTGCTTCCTTCTGGATGGGCAGCGAAGAGACGAACATACTCCACCAGGTCATTGAGGGCTTGCTTGTCATCGCCGTTACGGGAGAGTATCTCAAGCTGCTCGACTACAGCCTCCACATCGCGGTAGATTCTTGTGTGCTGGAACATACGGGCTTCCTGCTGGGTGATGGCCACCTGAACATTCCAGGTAGATGACTGCTTGGCCCGGAGTGATAGAACCTGAAGACCGAGATAAATGGAATCGCGGACCACATCAGCATTCGTACGATAAGGACTTCCTGGCGTCTCTTTGAGTTCAGTCACCCACCGAATGAACGTCTTGGGAAATTTGGCTCCCAGGAAGGCATCATGCCCTTTCTTATCTTCGCTGGTGGTGTAAGGCTTACGGTCGACCAGTACGGAGAGGGGAGTAGTCAACGATAGCGTTCCGTCATCTAATTCCCAAGAGTCCATTGCGGCCTCCTATTACTCTTACTTGTTATATATAGTCTCGATACCTCAAAAAGACTTCGAGACTTCAATTTTCACAGGCTCGTTCACGCAGGCGTTGGTATTGATGTCTCAAGTTCTCACTTGAATACCCCGAGACATCGATATCTGGAGACTTGAAACATTTTGCGACTTCCACACTTCGAGACTTCAAGGACTTCCTGACTTCAACACTTGTGCAGTTAAAATACCTGCTCACTTCGTTACCTCAAGACCCTGAGACTTTTTCACTTCCGCCGACAGCGCTCGGTTCCCCTTCGATGCGGCGTACTTGGAACTTTTCTTCGCCAAGGGTATTAATCATGATCCCGGTAAATACCTGTGCGACGTGTTCGCCAACTTCGTTAGAAACATCGATGACACACTGGGGGCTATCATCGGAGATGTAATACGCGATGCCGCTGACTCTCACTCTCGGCTTACCAAATACACACTCGGCATTAAAGATCGCCGACGCCATGCTGGCTTCAATGAATTCCCTTGTGGTGCCATCGGGGAACTTGAATCTGCAAACTATCTTCATTTCCGCTCCTGGTTATACATACAGAAAATCTTTCCAAAGTGTCGGAACAGTTTTTATTTCAGATATTCATCCAGGCCCTCGTCCGAGAAGATCTTCTTCAGCCGGTTTATCTCGCCGTAGATGGTAGCCCTGCCTTTTCCTAATTCCCGGGCGATCTCTGTGACGTTGTACCCTTGCCATAGGAACATGCAGACCTTCTGCTGGAGTGTTGATAGCTTTGCGATTGTCCTCTCGAGATCCAGCTTGAGCGAGAAATCGTAGTTCTCGGGAGCCGGAATGAAATCTGCGAGTGTGACTTGTTCGTCAGATAGAGGCTGGTCCAGGGACATCGTGTGACGGTCGGCGCCGCGCTTGTCAGCCAGTTGTTCTTCGAGGATGTTCTGCAATCTGTGTCTAGCAACATTGGCCATGTATGTTCGCCTGGAGGCTCCCTTACTTCCATCGTAGGTATGGCGGGCAAGGTGCCACTGGATCAGGCATTCCTGTACCAGGTCGTCAAAGTCATATCCCTTAATCCAACTATGCTTTGCCAAAAACTCTCCGGAAATCTTCCTGGCGATGGCTATTTCCCAATCTTCAAATGCCCCGAAATAAGTTGACCCCATCCGAACACACCTCGGCTTTTTTGTGTGTTCGAATGGGGCTCAATAAGATGCTAACCTCGGCGGAAACCCCTTGGGAATGACGGAGCATCCGCCGATTACTCATAAAATCTCCGGAGGCTTTACGAAATTTGAGACTGTCTTATCCGGGGAACGTGCCTGACGAGGTCACCATTTTGAAAAAAGTTATGGCTGATTTCCGTTAGATTGCCACCGACACTCCGAAGGAAAAATCTGTATGTATTACTACAAGGATTAATTGGATAGTTCTCTCGGAGTAAAGAGGGCAAAACTTCAAGAACTAATAATCGGCGAGAGAAAATCGGCTGAAGCTGCATAGCTATTAAAGAGGATCGATGTGCCTAAGTCAGACGCAAAACAGCAACCTACGGTCACTCTGTATATTAAGACGGGACCAGTAACACCGGCTCAGCGTAAAGCGTGGCAGTGCTTATGGCAGAAGCTGAGTGCACATGCTAAAAGCGAGACAGGAAAATGACCATCACTTATGCTGATGGAATAAATGCCGCTCTTAAGATACTTAGATACAAAAGATTGGTATCAGGCATTGCAGATAAAAACAGTCAGTTATTTGGTATGAGTTTAAACCGCAATAATACCATGCAATGCTTGATGCCAGCGAACAAGGACGCAAGCCCCGAAGGGACGCAGCGGCAGTGCCTCCGCCTAGCACCTACCGTTGCCTTAAACAAGACTGCCGCCGCCTATGATGGTGACGGGGCGGCGGGACACTCCGGAAAATAGTACCAAAAGGGTATTGACTATTATATGAGTAACATCATATAATACAGGCATGAATCAGGGTATTGAACTGCCCAAATTTACCTGCACTCGGTGCGGGCATGTCTGGATTCCACGCATAGCACGGAAGCCAAAGCAATGCCCGAATTGTCGCTCTCCTTATTGGAATATAAACAAATGGAAAGGAGTGAATATGGTTAACTGTCCAATATGCAGAAAAGAACATAATACTTGGGCAAATATGAGTACTCATATGATTTTAATTGCCATAAACCGTCGAGGTGATGACCACGGAAGATATCTAGACCTTTTAACAGGTAAAGACCAACAAACTTGGGGACATCGGAATGATGCAGCTGTAGGGAATTTAATGAAAAGATATTATAAGAAACTGGGGCGGCTTCCCACGTTGGAAGAGTTAGAGGAAGCAAGAGGCGATGATTCAAGGATAAACACGTTAACGGAGTTGGATGATTGATGGATAAGAAACTGAAAACAGCCATTTATTGCCGTGTAAGCACCAAAGACCAGGAAAAAGAAGGTGCTAGCTTACGGACGCAGCTTAATCTGAATTATTGTCAGGAGGTGACTTTATGAATAATGCCTTCGTTATAGTTCGAGTGAGCGCGGAAGACCAGTTGAAGGGGTATGGCCCGGACGTACAATGGGAGGATGATATTCTTCCTGTGGCACCTTCTCTAGGTTTGACAGTTAGCGAAACCTACCGGCGGGTAATTCAGGAATCAGCTACAGGCTGGGAGCGTACCAAGTTCGAAGCGGCAGTAAGAGAGGCGTTAGCACTTCACAGCAAAGGTGATATCAGTGCCTTGCTATTCCCCAGAGTAGACCGAGAAACCCGTTTCATTTTTGGTTCGATGCCTCTGCTTGCTGAAGTAGTGAAATCTGGTCTCCAGGTGTATTTTGCTAGGGAGAAACTGGCTTTGGATCCTAGTGATCCTGAGAGCATTGAAA
>JAQTTS010000065.1 GCA_028710655.1 Dehalococcoidales bacterium | reverse complement strand
GAGGCCAACCGTTTCCAGTCAGCCTCCCCGGGTCACCCGTTTGGCTAGGAAGGAACTGCCACTACAGGGTCAGCGGCATCCGTCACGAAGTTCCTCCAGACATCACCTGTTGAAGGTCCATATCCTTTGGCGATAGTAACATTTGCCGTGGCATCAGCGAAGATATTTCCGATAACGAAGTTCGCACCGGAGACATCAGTCACATAAGCCATATTCACGGTGTTATCGTGATTCTTGGTTCCATAAGGCGTCATGAAGATATTGTTGAGGATTCGACAGAGATTTCCATCCATGCAGATGTCATCAACGTTATCCTCAAAGATACAGTTCTTGATGGTGTTTCGCAGAGGAGCGGCAATACCAGGAGAACCAGATGGAGCTACGATGGCGTTATCCAGTTCATGGAACTCGCAGTCTTCCACGAGATAATGATGATTTCCACCCCAGTCTTCAATTCCGATTCCCGCCTGCGAGCCTATGGCGGCTCCGCCGATAAACTTGCAGTTCTTCACGATGAAGTGAGAACTGTCGGGATAGGTTGCGGATTCTGCCCGGTGTGCTCGAATTGCTGAATAGCCGTCCTGCGGGACGAACAGAATATTGTGGAACTCCCATCCCTGCTGACGGATGGTAACAAGCGGAGCATCGAGCGCGGTAGCTGGCTCGCGCCAGCGAACACCATCATCATGGCGGTTACGACCACCGGCCACACCTACCACTTTGACTCCGGTCACACCAAGAGGTGCCGTAATCTGCTCTCGTACATCTCCGATGATGGCAATCAATCCATTGTCACCAACCTTTGCGAAAGCCTCTTCTACAGTGGCAAGAGCCACATCCCAGTTCAGCCCCGAATTAGAGTCGGAGCCATTGACAGTGTCTACATAGTAGATGGTTCCATACTCTTTGACTCCATATCCCTCCAAGGAACCAACAGCCAGATTATCGAAGTAGTGTCTACCTCTCCATCGAATAGTCATGAGCTTTCTCCTTTTCTGGAGATTTCCGGAGAGCCAACTGGCTAGGTCAGCTCCCCGAATTTCTCAATTTTATTTTAGGTTACCGCGGCACTGAAGAAGTAGCCAAGGTCGGTGCCAGTTATCTTGTGGTCGAATGCGTGCTTGCCTTTCAGCAAGTCGCGGTCTCTCCAGTCCTGCCTGGTGCTGGAGATGGCTACGGTGTATCCGCTTCCGTCGATGTTCCAGGTGAAGGTATAGCCAGCGGCTGCGACCCTCAGTCCGGGCCTCGGAGGAACATGAAGCAGAAGACCGTTCTTCCCCCAGATGTAACCGCGAGTTGCAGAGGCTGCACCCTCCATACTGGATTCGTAAACCGCTTCACCCACAATCAGGGTGTCGACCTTAAGCGCTCTGCGGACCTGCTCGACATCCAGAATACCTTCGCCGGTATACTTGAACTTCTCAAGGAGCAGAGGATGCTCAGTCAGAATGTCAAAGACCTCCTGACCGATGAGCAGGGTATTGGCTCTCTTCCCGGTTGACTTCTGGATGGTTTGCTTCCCGGTATTGATGTCCTTGATGGGGTCTGAATTGTCGTAGTCAGACCAGACCACAAAGCCTGTGCCTCCTACGACGTCGGTCTCCCATTTGCCGGTTGTGAAGATGTCGGAAGCCAGCTTGATTTCCCGGTTGAGAGCGAACTGTTGGGCCAACCACTCAGAGCCAGTTATCTCCAGCTCGATGGCAGCGTCCTGGTTCTTGACATCCTCGTCAGGGATGCCATAGCCCAGGTGATACAGGTCACAGTAGTATTCATCGTTGGAGACCTGCATCCGGCCTTCCGGATATTCGTCACCGGGGGCCCGTCTCTCGACGGCGTTCCTCATCCAGAAGCCTTTGGTCCAGATGAAGTATTTGTCTGACTGCTTCTCCACCGTTACCAGTGGAAATATGCGGTCAGCGACGAACTCCTCCTGCTTATAGGCGATAGCGATGTCGCTCAGAGGTCCGTCAATGTGAAAGTTTTCTTTGGTTGGACTCGGCATTTCAATTGCCTCCTTTTAGTATTTTGCTGACCTGGCTAGCAGTCGCCTCTTGCGTTGGCCGGCCATATCAGAGCTTCCCCGATTTCACCGGAGTCGCCACCGATGGTGCACATGCCAGCACAGTAAGCTGTGGTGTCGGTTCCTGCCTCCCAGTTCATCGCATGGCCACTGGAATCGAACCGTATCTGAGCGCCAGCCGCCACAGTCTCTCCGAAGACTACAGGCGTTCGACCCATGACGCAGACCAGTGCCTCTTCTCCGGAGCCCGGAGTATTCAGGAGGACGCCAACGGGTTTGTCCGTATCGGCGTCCATAACGTCGACCTGTCTGTCGCCGGAAAGCTCCATGCCATGATACTGGTAGTCAGCCAGAGCATTCTCAGCTACGAAGGTCTCAGTCCAGACTGCTTTCTCGTTTGCTTGGGACATATCAGTCCTCCTTTATAGATTTTTGTGACGAGCTATTTCTCGCCTTTGGATTCGAACCTGAGGGCAGGATTGGCCTTCATGACTGCCTTGTGAGCATCAGCTCTTGAGACAGTGGGATTGGCCTTCATGTACTCGGAGAGCTTCGACTCGTAGTCGGCAGTCCGGGCACCTGGCACTGAAGTACCCAGGGCCTTCGTGGCGGCTGCGCCCATGCGGTTGAGTTCCTGATAGGTCTTCAGCATGGAATCGGCTTTCTCCTTGCTCTGGTGTTCCTCGATGTCGGCTAACTCCACAGCGATATCCTCGACCTTCTTGCCGGGAATCGCAGTGAACAGGCGCGTCTGTTCGAGATAGCCGTGAACACGGTCTTTGTGTTCCAGGTTGGCAATCCTCTCATCCCTCTTCTGGAGTTCAGAGGTCACCTTCTGGAATTGGGCCTCACTGGCGGGTCCGGCCTTCATGGCTTCGATGGCAGCGAGGATGTCCTCGATTGTTGACCCTTCACCCAGACCGAGTGCCTGAGCTATAGCCATCAATCCAGCCATCATTTCGCCCTGCGCTCCTTCAGGCGGAGCAGCCGGGTTCTCTTCCTGGAACTTGGATTTCATTTCCTTGATTGACTTTGGCATTTCAGCCTCCTTTTTAGAATTTGGTTCTACCTGGTTGGTGGTATCTGATTGATGCTCACGTTTGCGACCGGTAATCTGACCGAATAGCGTCCGGAGCTGGGACATCAACGCTCTGAATACCGGGGCACCGCGCATGCCCTTAATCGTCTCCGACAGCTTCTCCTGGATGGTATTGAACTCCTGCTCCAGATAGTCACCGTCCTTGGCGAACGTGAGCACGTGAGCCTTCTCCCGTTTCCCACCGAAAACGAGGGCTCTGTCCAGCGTTGCTTCATCCACAGCGGGTTCCTCAGCACCCAGTAGCGCAACTGCCGTTATGGCTGAGGCAAATCCACCAACCCCATCCTCAATCTCAACGGAGACCGTCGAGTAGAGGCCCGCTTCAATCAGGTTGGCAATGGGCTCCGGAACTCGCTCGAATGAGGCTACCAGAAGGTTGCCCCTGCGCTCAAGCGTAGCCATCCGACCAATGGAGACCTGACCCTTGCCATGGTCTCCAGTTACCAGTTCAACAGGTATATCCAGCTTCTCCGCAATCTTTGTGTTGAAGCTGTCTGGAGTATGCCCGGCCTTCAGAACAACGTTGCCTGGGACTCCAGAGTTGAAAGCTTTGACCAGACCATCGACATCTTCTTCAGTCCAGTCTCTCTCAACTCCAGCGCTGTCAGTCCAGGTGCCTACGGCGAAGACTCGAACTCCAGCGACCGACTTAAATGTGGGTGTCTGATATTGCTTCACCCAGCCGATGCGAGAGTAGGTCCATCCTGCTTTCTCCAGTGTTTTTAGTGCATTCTCATGAGCCTCCTTTTCTGCTTCTTCCACTTTCTTTGTGGAACCTGTCATGGATGTTGCGTAGGCCTCTCTGTATAGAGACCAAGCCTCTTCTGGCATACTGTCCACGTGAGCACCGGGCCACTGTCCGGTTATCTGGTGCTCGAGCCATGCACAGAAGCCCTTAGGCGAAGTCTTATCAGAGTTCTTCGCTACGCAGTCTTCAAAACTATTGTAAGGACCGAATGGCATTTCCCTAACCTCCTTCGTTAGACTTCTTCCTGAAATAATACTGGACTAACAGAGTCCAGGTGACTATCGTGGCCCCGACTACGGATTCTGGAAGAGTTACGATACCTTGTCCGGTCATTATCCAGAGAGCCACAGTGAGAATGATAAGAACCAGGCAGAGAGTATCGTTGAAGTTCTGTGGAGCCATCTTCTTCAGAATCTCAATCATCATATACTCCTCTCCGCCACTGTCCATCCCGGAATACTTCCAGATGGCAGCGACAGTTACCTCGACAGGTTACTTGACCTGCTGGCACAGTGGGCAGTGAGTCCCAGTTCTTGTATTCTCCTGCCAATTCTGGGCATCCGTAGAATCCAGGACTGTGCTGGCAGTGTTGGGCATGAGAGTCAAGAACCCAGCGAACCTTCTCTGGCTTCAGACCTTGCTTTGCTCTTTCCCTTTCCTTCTGTCTGCCAAGAGTCTTTTGTGTATCGAATATCATGACCCAGAATCCACCGGAATACTGCGGAGGCATCGAGCGAGTAGTATTGAAGGCAGCTTTGAGAGCAGCAGGATTTGTGGCTATGCCTCTGGCTAGGTCCGCAGTCAGTTTGGCAGACATGGCCGGAATCAAAGCGGCCGCAATCATATTGTTGCCCTCCTGCTTGCGGGATTCTGCTAGGCTCTGAAGCTCTGGGATGTCCGACCTGGTCCCTCCAGACAGATTCTTGGCTATATCTATCCCTCGGTCGTATACCTCCTTTAATTTCAGCTCTAGCTCCCTTAGAGCCCTATCCAGATATTGGGATTGCTCCTGGATGGTTCCACCCGAACGAGCAATCTCAACGAGCTTCTTTCTGGTCTTTGTGCTCCACTCGTCATAAGTTCGAGTCAGCCTTCTCTGCTGTCGATTCGTCGCCTGCTCCCAGTTACCTGGAAGTAGACGTTGTTTCATTCCGCCTGGTAGCTTATCCACAGTAAGCTCTCCTATATTCCTCTAGGTCTATCAGAGACCAATGTTTCCCAATTCGAATGAGAACATACTGGTCACCAATCTTCCAGAGATGAACTTTAACGGTTGCGAGCTCCATTTGCTATTGCTCCTTTTATATCGAATATGCCAGGAGTGGGAGGCATCTCTGCATCCCGAGGCTGACCACGTTCCTCATCTGGAAGCTCGGGCCAGCTTATCAGTTCTCTCAGGTGGTCCTCATCAATGTCAGTCGGAGTGAATATCTTCGCACCGGCTGCCTGATTCAAGGTAGCCATCAGAGAACCTATATCAACTTTGCCCGGGGGCATCCAGACTATTTGAGGATACTCAGTCATGCCCTCAAAGTAGTTGAATGAGAACAGATAGGGAACAAGCTGCTGGTTCCAAGCCTGCACAACTGACTCCTGAATAGCGCCAATAGCAAGATTGAAGAAGTCTTGGCTTCCCCGGACAAGAGCCTGTGTCCCTACCTGCTCCATCCCCAGCATAAGGAACTGGGCGAACATCCTCATCAGGATTTCCTTCTTCTTCCGCTCGATGACTGCACCGATATCGTACATCTTCGAGCTGGAGCCGTAGGGGTTTATCTTCACACCAGGAGGAGTAATGAGATACTCATTCTCATCTCGCCTCATGCCCTTCAGGGCTTCTTCCAGGTCATCCTCGTCCTGGTCTGAGATGTTGCCTTCTGGCAGTTCTGCCACAGGCATACCACCAACATCTCTCTCGATGCCGATGCCTTCAAATATCTCGAAGTCCTTGAGCATTCTGTAGGGCCAATGAAGAGACATGAGGATAGAGTGTCCCTCAGGATTGCCCTTGCGACCTCGAAAGGTGGTATGAACACATTTGCTGAGAGGTATCTGGATGAGCTCGTTGGTGTTGGGGTCTCTCTGGACCATCTCGGTCACCTCGTCTCTGACGTCGAGGTCGAAGGTCCAGCGCTCCAAAGTGTCCTGACCTCTTGGGTCTATGTTGCGAGGCCAAAAGCGACCATCCTCTCTCTTCTCCAGTACAATCTCACTGACTGACCAGCCAAACTCAATGCAGGACAGCATGTCCTCTGCGTGAGAGGCCCAGGTCTGTCTGTGCATCCTCTGCATGGCCGTGTGCAGCCATTCCGCAGCGGCTAGGTCACCAGGAGTTTTCGCCACAGCTGGCTCAGTTGCGAACGGTGCCTTGAGCAGAGGCAGTTTGACAGCATCCAGCATCGTAGCGATAACGTAATAGTCTCGCATCTCCAGATATTGCTTGACTGCGCGAGACCAGGTCCTAAATTCTTGCTTCCACTCGTCATAGATGATACCAGTCCTGTGCTTCAGACCACGAACGCCAATGCCCGCCTTGCTGTCCGCCTTCTGGTATCTGGTATGTCCCTTCTCACGAGATGGCTCGGGTGTAGCGACTGCTGTCTGCGCTTCTGCCTGAGCTTTACGTGCGAAGAAGTGATTGCGACTTTGTCTCTTCTTATTCATTAGCTCCTCCAGCTCGACTTCTTCTTGCCTACCCTGACGCTGCCTGAACCCAGTGCGTATTTGCCGAGCATGAGGTCAGTCAGACACCAGACAAGGGCGTCCAGTCTGTCCGGGCTCTTCTCGCCGGGTACCCATTCACAGAGCTGGTCTTCCAGTTCCGGAAAGTATCCAACGTGGTGAACTCTGCCTTGCTCATACAGTGCTGAGACCGGCTCAGCTCTGGAGTATTTGCCTCTGGTGGCATGAAGCTTCTTGACCTGAACATTGGGGTCGATGGTCTTGATGTTCGACTCCACCATGTCACCGCCGTTGTTGACCTCAGCGACGATTCTGTCTCCCTTCAGGCTCGAGTAGGAGGACAGAGCTGCCGTGCCCCACTGCTGAGGACTGCCTCTGAGACTGTGGTCTGCCAGAACATACCCGTGGACCTGCTTGCCAACGTAGCCGATTCCAGCTGTGATGATACCAGTCTCAGCGGAGTTCTCTGTGTTCGACACTGCCGGGTCAATACTGGTAACGATGAGAAACAGGGGCGGATGCTTCGTGACCCTGTGCTTCTCCAGTTCCTCTCTCTTCCACAGGCTGTCCGGATTGTCACCAAGGGTCTCTCCTGCCAGCTCCTGCCTGCCGAGACGAGTCCCTTCATACCTCTCCAGGATGAAATTCAGGAAGTCCGGCGCCAGGTTGTCTCTGTTCTCCAGCGTGTGCGTTCTGGTGAGATGAACTCTGGCGTCCTTCTCCAGCTGCTTATTAATAGGAATAGGACGAGGCGTAGTGGTAACGACTACCTGGGGTCTGTCGCCAATGCGGAGGCCCAGCATGAGGTTGTCCCACATCTCGACCGGGTTCTCGAACTTGGCGAGCTCATCCACCCAGGCTTTCATGTGCTGAGGACCTCTGAGCTGGTCCGGCTCGTCGCCTGAATACGTAATTGCCATCACACCGTTGGGCCAGACCAGATGCCGCTTGGTCGGCTCATACACAGGCATGAACCAGGGTGGACTGCACTTCAGGATTGAGCTGTCGCCAGTCTCAACCATCGTGTCTCTGATGTCCGCCTTGGTCCGACCGACCAGAGCAATAGGACTGTAGCCTGCTTTGGCCCACTCGATGACCGACTCAGAGCCTACGCGGGTCTTCCCGCCTCCTCTGCCAGACAGAAGGAGCCAGATATACCAGTCAATGTCAGGCGGCGTCTGATTGGGTCGCCTCCAGAGGCTCCAGTCATATAATATGGAAAGCGCCTCCTCCTCCGACAGGCTGGATACAAGCTCACGGGCCTTAGCAGGCGGAAGCCCGACCAGCATATCCTTGAAGGACTGACGCTCAGCAACTACCATCTGTTATCCCTCCTGACTTTCCCCCAAAGTTCGTGAGGTGAGGGGTAGGATAGAAGCGCCCTCGCGTCATAAAACATGGGGTGGGGGGTTGCGCCGTCCCGGCGTTACTCCTGGTCATCATCGTCCTCGCTCTTGGTCCTGACGTCTGTGGTCTGGAGCAGCCTGGATAGACGCTGAAGAAGAACATCCCTCGGGTCTATACCTGCAGCAGCCTGGACTGTGGCATTCAGCTCTACAGATTCCTTGGGCTTACCCTCGATGCGGTCCAGAACTATAGCCAGCAGTTTGTTGTCTACTGTAGTACCCATCCGCAGTTCTCTGACGACCTTCAGGGCGATGAGCTCCAGTTCTGAGGCTTCCATCAGGCTGCCGTCTGGACGGCGGAACCTCTTGCGCTTCGTAAGCATATCACGGATTGTATCTGTGAAGCACAGGGTCTTTGGGGGACGACCATGAGGGTTGGCGGTATGACCTGGAGTCAGGTATCCGTTCTCATCCCGTTCGCTCGAACGAGTGTTGCCGGTGCGCTCATCCTTGTTTTTTCTACTCTTTTTACTCATCCGAATCTCCTGTTTTGTATCTGATAACAGTCTAAGACAGCCTGGTCACCAATGTAAATGGGTTAAAACCAGGTCACAGGAGCCTTCCATTATATATATTGTCCAGAAGAGTGCCTCGTCCGAGTGGCGCCAGACGCCTGTCGCGCGTCGCAGTATTATAAATAATACATGCGACACTCGGCAGTCTGGTGTCCTCGCTCAGCGTCGACGGTGCTCAGCGACACTAGTTTTGTATCTGAGAGTGTCGCCTCCGTCGCCTAAGTGTCGCGACAGGCTAAAAAGGACCAAAAGGGACGCGACACGATTGATGAGTCACTATGTTTGGCAGCCTGCAATTTGAAATTCGCATCCTGCGGAATTGTCTGTGGACCAGAAAAGTGTCGCCAAGAGTTTAGAACTGGCGAAATGGGTGCTTCTGGTCGGAATTGGAGACTCGAGAGCCTCAGCGGGGGACCAGTAGCTTGGTCCCACGTCTGCCAGAGGGATAAGTAGGACCAAATTACTGGGAATACGGGTACTAAATGAAGGGAATAAAGTCTGCCAGGCACATTTACAATCACATAAATAAGGTGATATAATGGCATAGTTATAGTCTTGACAGAATAAAAGGAGGAACACAAAATGTACAAGGGAAGGCTCAATCCAGACACCGGCAATCCGGAAATTACCGACAGTCAGGGCAAATTGGTAGCCAGTGGGTCCTATGAAGGGTTTGCCTACCTCCGAATCACCGACCTATTATCCTATGTGGTCTACAGCCCCTACTGGGAGGGCA
>JAQTTS010000064.1 GCA_028710655.1 Dehalococcoidales bacterium | reverse complement strand
TCGAGAGGTCTAGCGGTGGCGACATCATCAGCCAGTACGACAAGGATGATATAGAGAGCTTGGGGATAGTCAAGCTGGACCTGCTTTCTCTGCCTACCTTGACCGTGATCGGCGATACGCTAGCCAATATTAAGAAAGGGCGCGGCGTAGATATCGACCTGGGAAGTATCCCAAAGGACGACTCAAAGGCTTTCGCCATGCTCAGGGACGGCAAAACCATAGGGACATTCCAGCTTGAGTCCCCGGCACAAAGAGAGATGGCGGGCAGGATGCTGCCGGACCGCTTCGAGGATATCATCATCTCGCTCTCTCTGGTTAGGCCCGGACCTTTGAAATCAAACATGGATAAGGCTTATCTTCCCCGGAGGCACGGTACTGAACCGGTGAGATATCTTCACCCGAAACTGAAGAATGCCCTTGGTGAAACGCTGGGCGTGATACTTTACCAGGAACAGGTGTTAAGGGTAGCCCATGACCTGGCTGGAATGAGCTATGCTGAGGCAGACGGCTTCCGTAGGGCCATGACCCACGATCGCACGCATGAAGAGATGGAGAAAATGAGGGGTAGTTTCATCTCAAGCTGCCTTAAAAAGGGTATTAGTCAGAGGACTGCCGATAAGGTATTCGAGCAGTTAGCCGCCTTCGCTGCCTATGGGTTTTGTAAGGCCCATGCCTCTGCCTATGCCGAGCTTGCCTATCAGACTCTCTGGCTTAAGTGCAACTATCCGGCCGAATTCTTTGCTGCCGTTCTCTCCAACCAGCCGATGGGCTACTATCCCTGCCGGGTATTGGTAGCTGATGCCCGGAGGTTTGGGGTTAGAGTCTTGCCTGTAGACATTAATAAGTCTGAAGCGGATTATACCGTTGAAGATGGAGCGATAAGGGTCAGCTTAAGGCAGGTTAAGGGGATGTCGGAAGAAGCAATAAACTCAATACTATCAGGAAGGAATAAGGGCGATTACCTATCGCTTATGGATTTTGTCACGAGGACAAATTTGAGTCGGCTGTTACTGGAAAGGCTGCTAGAGATTGGTGCTTTTGAGTCCTTTGGCAGCAGGGGCGAGCTGCTTAAGCTACTACCCAAGATGATGGGTCTGCGAGGCAAGGGGCTTAGGGGGCCAGTCTCTTTTATTGATATCTGCGAATCGGCTGCCGAGGTAGCGAGATACAATTCCTGTAGTAACAAGGAACTAATGTTAGCCGAGAGCGAAATCCTTTCCTTGAATCTCTGCGCCCATCCTCTAGAGTTTTATAAGAACGAAGGTAAAATCACCAGGATGATCGATCTGCCCTCAATTCCTACAGGAAGTACTGTTGAAATAATCGGTTCCGTCATCCGTTACCAGACGCCGCCAACACGAAATGGCAAGAGAGTGGTCTATGTGATCATGGAAGACGGTACTGGAATAGCTGATATTACCGTCTTTAGCGACGTGCAAGAAAAGTGCGGCCAGGTTTTGTTTAGGGAGAGTTGGTTATCAGTCAAAGGGAAGATACAAAGACGTGGTGCTAAATCTACTTCAATTATAGCTGATGAATTATCTCCAATATTTCCATAAATATCCACCATTATGTCTAATAAATATTGAATATTAGGGTCGTTTTTACCTAATAATACCATCCCTGGCATGGTAATTTACGCCTGTGAGGTTAGACTCCGGCCCCGCGCACACGACAAAAAGCATTAGGGCATTTTAGGGGCATAACCGGATAATTCAGGGTACAAAAGGGATGAAAACGGGAGTACAACCGATACATTGTTAGATACTGAAGGTGTAAGCAGGCTTCAATTCTTGTGCGCGATTCAGAACTCTCTCTGATAACAGAAAAGCAGGGTGGGGGCTTCCTCATATAGAAAATAACACAAATACTATTAACCCCTCTCAGGAAAATATTCTAAAAGTGGAAGCCTATATAGTAATTATCAATCCCAGTCAGATGGTGCCCTGGCAATGTCCTCTGAGACAAATTTCATTGATATGTAACAACCTCTTTGTTGAACCTTCCTCCGCCATTTTGTGAATATTTCGTCGGCCGTAAAGCCTCTTTCCAGCATATTCTGAATATGCCGCGCCTCTGACACAGGGTCAGCGATGGGATCAGGCTTGCCAGGATAACCCATGTATGCACGAACCTTATCAATAACAGTACTAATATCACTATTAAGGGGTAGGTTTTTACTCTCCCTCTCTTTTATCTCATTCTCTATCTCCCTCTCCTGTGTACTTTCTTGTGTACTTTTTGTACGACTTTTCTTGGTCCTTTCGTATTCACTTTGATATTTCTGCCAGTTAATTATGTGTATGACATTTTCATCGTTTACTTTAATTCTGCCGCTATTCAGAAGTACATTTTTAGCATTTGACCATTGGCTCCTTGAAACGTTTAGTACTTTTTGAAACTGATAATCGGTTAAACCGATTCCATTTTGGATCTTAATCTCACCCGTGTCGCCATATAGACCGCTTCCTGCCAGCGCGAGAAGGTCTGCCCAGATACCCCGGACTTCCGGCTTCTCTTTTCTAATACTACCAGCTATCCATTTTTCACAATATAGTTTTATCCAGGTGCGGTTTCCCATTGTTCTAACCCCCTTTTTCCTTAAAATTAATAGAATTACTCTGGTAATAAGAGCCTTTGACGAAATAAAGACTTAGCAGCCTTTTTACAAGCCCATAAGGCTCTGTAATCGACGAGAAATGGTTTGAAAGTACTTTGCTATTACTTACCAACAACATGCCCTTTATTTTTGACTACAGCGATTATTTCACGCCTAGAGGGTAGGGGCTTTTCGGTTTTGGCCGACTTGAAATATCGGCACTGTATTACTTCCATGTAAGAGGGTTGTTTGCACTCATTGATGCACTGGGAGCAGACCTTGCTCACTCCGTCGGATCGCCTTCTACCCATAGGCAAAGCCTCCTTGTTCTAATACTGGTCCATTTCTATCGTGCGTCGTTTTCATTTAGTAGCCTCTCAAGAGCGACTTTACTAACCACCATTCTTTTCTCACCCAGCTTGATACAGCCCGGCAACTGCCCTTGTCTTGCCAGAGCATATCCGAGATTCCGGGATATACCGAGCATGACACTAGCTTCTGCTACCGATAGGGTCAATTTCCTTTCTGTTTCCTTTTCTGCCAATCATTCACCTCCTTGACATATTTGTATTATTATGATACATTATTGTCTATAAGGCAACCCGAATGATACGATATACGCTCTTATGTTACACTTAAAAGGCTCACATAATACTAATAAGCTCACAAGGAGGATAAAATGCCAGGGGGACCGAAAATTACCGATAATGTAAAAAGGATTATTGCGCAGGTATGGTTAGAGCATCAGGACTGGGTAGCAAAAGAAATAATGAGGGAAGTCCATGAACGCCTGCGCAAGGATAATCCCAATGTGCCACCTAATTGGCCGAAGCTGACTGCAATACAGGTGGAGATAAAAAAAACACGTGACAGGCATGAAAATCGGCCTCCTGAAATAAAGGATCTTGATAAACCTTGGAGTATTCTTAGCCTTGCTAAATATCCGATCCATCCGGAAGCACTCCCTACCGTATTAAAGGTATGGGTTTACAGGCGTGAGACATCAAACAGTCCATTTTCCATTCGTGATGCGTTGTGGACTGGTCGTTTATACACACTTACTAAAGATATTAGAGAACTCAGTCTTATGGCCTGCAGCCGTAGTCTGTATGAGCAATTGATGGAGAGTAGCGGCGGGAGTCTGATTGGTCCAGATACATATCATGACCTAAAGCTCTATGAAATCGTAACAGGAAAAGAACTCACGCTTGAACGCGAAAATAAGATATTTGGCGTCATAAAAGAAGACTGGCTTAAGTGGAGAGATGGTTTGTCTCCAAGGGATATACAGAAAATAGAAGATTACGAAAAAACAAGGAATTATGCGAAGAGTATAGAACAAACAATGACGACAGAGAAGGAGGCGAAAAATGAGAGGCCACATAACCAAGAGGGGTAAAGACAGCTATTCTATCGCTATCAGCCTAGGTAAAGATGCTGCTACTGGAAGATACAAGCAGCAATGGGTAAGTGTCAAAGGCACAAAGAAGGACGCTGAAAAGAAACTATCTGAAATACTAAACCAACTCGATAACGGCACTTTCATTAAGCCGGGTAAAACGACACTGGGGGAATATCTCGATAAGTGGTTAAGGGACTATGTAAAACCTAATCTAGCCCCCAGGACAGCAGAGGGATATGATCACATAATAAATCGTCATATTTCGCCTTCGTTGGGGAAGATAACGCTAACACAATTAAAGCCGGAGCATTTGCAGCACTACTATTCAGAAAAGCTTCTAGGTGGCCGGTGTGATGGTAAAGGTGGCCTTAGCCCCAGATCGGTGAGACATCACCACATTACCCTGCATGATGCACTAGAACACGCCGTTAAGATGGGTTTATTAAACCGTAACGTTGCCAGTGCTGTAAGTCCACCCCGCTATCAGCGTCCACAGTGGCATACTCTAAGTGAATTAGATATTAGTAATGTTCTTAAAGCCGCTCAAGAAACTCCTTACTACGCGTTATTCTATACTGCCATCTTTACTGGAATGAGACGATCTGAACTTCTGGCTTTGAGATGGTGCGACCTAGACTTGCTATTGTGCCAGGCATACGTCATTAGGACTTTACACCACCTCCGCACTGGGGAAATCGTATTTAGACAACCCAAATCGGCAAAAGGACGCCGTATGGTCTCATTGCCTCCATCGTTAGCCTTATTACTGCAAAAACATAAGGACAAAACTTTTGAGCAAAGGATAGAACTGGGTATACCTTTGACGGATGATAATCTAGTCTTTAGCGATCTCGAAGGTAAACCGCTACTGCCCGATACAATTACTCACGCTTGGATAAAACTGTCTAGGCGGATAGGGTTAGAAGGGGTAAGACTGCATGACCTCCGTCATACTCAAGCCTCTCTTATGCTCAAACAAGGTGTACACCCTAAGATAGTTCAAGAACGATTAGGGCACTCAAGCATACAGATAACGCTTGATACCTATAGTCATGTAAGCCCGGGACTTCAACAAGCAGCAGCTGAAGGCTTTGACAAAATGGTATTATCCGGGCGTGAAAAAGAGTTGGTTGAAAACAATTATTCGCAAATTATTAGCAAAAATGAAAAAGCCCCTGATCCCTTAAAGGATTTCGGGGGCTTTTTAGCTTTAAAAATTGGTAGCGGGGGTTGGATTTGAACCAACGACCTTCGGGTTATGAGCCCGACGAGCTGCCACTGCTCCACCCCGCGTTATACTCCAAGTATAGACTCCGGCGGGGCGGCCTGTCAAACCATGGCCCCTTCTGATCCCTTTGTTATGCCGTTTCCTTGTTTAAGTTAGCCAGGAACTCGGCATTGGTCTTCGTCTTGCGCAGACGGTCAAGAACCCGCTCCGTAGTCTCGGTAAAGTTGATCGAATCGGTGGCAACCATAGACATCATACGCCGCAGCAGCCAGATCTGCTTCAAGTCACTCTCACTGAGAAGCAGCTCCTCCCGTCTGGTACCGCTGCGCTGGATATCGATCGCCGGGAATATCCGACGCTCTGCCAGCCGGCGGTCGAGGTGGAGTTCCATATTACCGGTCCCTTTAAACTCTTCATAGATGAGGTCGTCCATACGGCTGCCGGTGTCAACGAGGCAGGTGGCAATAATGGTCAGACTGCCGCCCTCATCCATATTGCGGGCGGCGCCAAAGAAGCGTTTAGCCGGGTGCAGGGCCGCCGGATCAATACCGCCGGACAGGGTGCGGCCGCTGGAAGGCATCACCAGGTTATACGACCGGGTCAGACGGGTGATGCCATCGAGGAGAATAACTACATCCTTGCCGCTTTCCACCAACCGTTTGGCCCTCTCCAGTGCCAGCTCAGCGACGCGGGTGTGGTTCTCTACCGGCTCGTCGAAGGTGGCACTGATCACATCACCCCTGACCGAACGTTTGATATCGGTGACCTCTTCCGGCCGCTCCCCGATAAGACAGACCATAAGGTGAATATCGTGGTAGTTAGTGGTAGCGGCGTTGGCAATGGACTTCAGCAGCAGCGTCTTACCCGCTTTGGGCGGCGACACAATCAAGCCCCGCTGTCCCCGGCCGATCGGAGCAATGAGGTTGATCAAGCGGCTGGACAGGTTATCGGACGTCGTCTCCAGGTTGATCAGTTTGTCGGGGAAGGTGGGAGTAAGCGCCTTGAAATGGGGGCGATTTTTCAAAAGCTCCGGATTGATATCGTTAATTGCCTCTACCCGGAGCAGGCTGCGGTACTTCTCACTGCTCTTGGGTGTCCTGACCTGACCGGTGACCATATCGCCGGTGCGTAAACGGAAGCGGCGTATCTGCGACTGGGATACGTAGATATCGTCCGAACTGGGCAGCAGCGAGCTCTGTCTCAAGAAACCGTAGCCATCGTTCATAATCTTCAGGATACCACCGCAGAAGATATTTCCCTGCTGTTCGGTCTGCTCCTGCAGGATACGCATGATGATATCCTGTTTCTTCAAGTTGGTGCAGCTGGAAAGCCCCATCTCCTTGGCCAGCTCAACCAGCTCATCCTTGCTCTTGTCTTCCAAATCGGCAATGTTCATATTTTAACCTTCCCCCTTGGTTCTTATTTGGTACTCCCTCTCTTGATATTACCTTGGCGAGAGGTACAACTCCGGAGGGGAGACTTTGTTCTGGCAATTGCTCTCGGGTTATCCCGTTACCAGTTCTTTCTTATTAAGACTATCCTCACAGGGTACCCGGGCAGACAGCTAACAGCCCCGCCTTGCCGTTGAACACCCGGACCCTGCGCACCCTGTCTTGTTTACTGCGATACACGCCGCCAGTCGGCAAGAAAGCGGGCAACACCTATATCGGTAAGCGGGTGGCGTATCATCTGCATCAGCACGCTATAGGGCACAGTAGCAATATCAGCCCCCGCCTCGGCTGCTGCCAGACAGTGTTGAGGATGGCGTATGCTGGCCGCGATTACCCTGGTCGGGAAATTATAGTATTTAAACACACCGACGATGTCTTTGACCAGCTGCATGCCGTCATGACCAGCGTCGTCAAGCCTGCCGACGAACGGGCTGACGTAGGCAGCGCCGGCCAGTGCTCCGAGCAGAGCCTGGTTCAATGAGAAGCACAGGGTCATATTTACTGCTATATTTTCCTTACTCAGGACCGATATCGTCTGAAGGCCATCGGCAGTGGCCGGTATCTTAATGGTCACGTTCGGCGCCCAGGAGGCCTTGACCCGGGCCTCCTTAACCATTGACTCGCTATCCTCGGCCAGCACCTCAACGGAAACCGAACCGGGTATTATCGAGCAGATGGTCCTGGTAACCGTTTCATAGTCAGAGGTCTTTTCATTGGACACCAGAGTAGGGTTGGTGGTAACACCGCTAATAACACCCAGCTTAGCAGCCTGCCTTATCTGGTCGATATTAGCCGTATCCAGGAATATCTGCATGTATTCTCCTGTTTTGCACTATCTAAACGCTACGAATTGAGGGGTAGCGAAGGCTGTGCCCCCTCCCGCAGTGTCTCTATGGCAACCCCGATGAAACCGAGGAACAGGGGATGCGGACGGCCGGGGCGGGACTTGAACTCGGGATGGAACTGGCAGCCTACCATCCAGGGATGGTCGGGCAGCTCGCAGATTTCCACCAGTCTGCCGTCGGGAGAGAGACCGGAGTAGACCATACCCGCCTCTTCGAGACGGGCGCGGAATTGATTGTTGAATTCGTAGCGGTGCCGGTGACGCTCGTTAACCAGACTCTCTTTGTAGACACCGGCAGCCCGGCTGCCCTCGACCAGACGGCAGGGATAGTCACCCAGGCGCATGGTGCCCCCCTTATTTTTTATCGCCTTTTGCCCGGGGAGCAGATCAATAACCGGGTAAGCGGTAGAGGCGCAGAATTCAGTAGAGTTGGATTCGTTTAAACCCAGCACATGGCAGGCGAACTCGATCACCATAACCTGCATCCCCAAGCACAACCCCAGGTAGGGAATTCCGTTCTTCCGGGCGTAGCCGGCTGCTCTTACCATGCCTTCTATGCCTCTAACGCCAAAACCACCGGGGACGATGATACCCTGGGCCGACTGGAGTACGGCATCGCTAGCGTTACCTTCCAAATCCTCCGAGCGGACCCAGATCAGGTTGATACACCTGTCATGGTGGAGGGCGGCATGATAGAGCGCTTCACGGACCGAGAAATAAGCATCCTGCAACTCCACATATTTGCCCACCAGAGCAATATTGACCGGCTCGAGAGGCCCTTTAATCCGGCTGACCAGTTCCCGCCATTGCTTTAAATCTGTCTTACTGGTCTTTAGACCCAGCTTATCAATAACCAGCCGTCCCATACCCTCCTCTTCAAGGACCAGAGGAACTTCGTAGATGGTGTCTACCGTGGGCAGGGGAATGACCGCCTGCCGCTCAACATCGCAGAACAGGGATATTTTGTCCCTTATCGCCTCCGAGATAGGGTAATCGCTGCGGCATACGATAATGTCAGGCTGGATGCCGATGCGGCGCAGCTCGTTAACGCTGTGCTGGGTAGGTTTCGTCTTCAACTCCTTGGTGGAGGTAAGGTAGGGGAGAAAGGTAACGTGAATATAGAGCACATTATCCCGCCCGACATCATTCCTCATTTGCCTGATGGCTTCCAGAAAGGGCTGTCCTTCAATATCGCCTACCGTACCGCCGACCTCAATAATAATTACCTCGGCCTGAGATTTGTCGGCCAGTCTTCGGAACCGTTCCTTAATCTCGCCGGTAACATGAGGGACTACCTGAATGGTGCCGCCCAGGAAATTACCACGCCTCTCCTTATCGATAACCGAGCTGTAGATCTGACCCGAGGTCACATTGGACTCGGCAGTAAGATCAACATCAATGAATCGTTCGTAGTTACCCAGGTCAAGGTCAGTCTCGGCACCGTCCTGAGTAACGAACACTTCACCATGCTGATAGGGAGACATCGTTCCCGGGTCAACATTGAGATACGGATCCAGCTTCTGCACCGACACACTGATCTGGTGGCCTTTTAGAATGGTGCCGATGGAAGCGACAGTGATACCCTTGCCGACCGAACTAACTACTCCACCGGTAACAAAGATGTATTTTGGCATATGGGAGAACCAAACTATAAAAACTAAAGAAAGTCAAATATTTCTGCGGGAACTGATCAGGGTTTCAACTGTTAACTTAACGACGGGAGCTATTCAATGGAAGCTTAAAAGCTTAAGATAACACCTTTGCTTATAACTATAAGCTGAGAGATG
>JAQTTS010000063.1 GCA_028710655.1 Dehalococcoidales bacterium | reverse complement strand
CATCCTGAAAATAGAATCAGGAGCAACAATGAGGGTGGCTAAGAGTAGCATCGCCGGTAAAGCATAATCGGTAAGATCTGGCATCTTTTCCTCATTCTAAAGAGACAGGAACATACCAGTGGCCGGTAACCTGATAGAGATAGCAATGGATAGTGTTGATAACCTTAAAGCGAAGATAGCGGAGCTAAAAGAAAAGTTGAGGGCGGTCATTGTCGCCCACAATTATCAGCGTCCCGAGATACAGGATATCGCCGATTTTACCGGCGACTCCCTGGAATTAGCTCGCCGATGCACCATGGTGGATGCTGAAACCATCATATTCTGTGGTGTACATTTCATGGCGGAGACAGCGGCTATACTCAGTCCCAACCGTACCGTCTTACTGGCTGAAGGGAGTGCCGGTTGCCCCATGGCTGGTATGATTAGTGCCGATGAGCTTAAAGCTTGGAAGCTAAGATACCCACAGGCATCGGTAGTCTGCTACGTAAATTCAACAGCCGAAGTCAAGGCAGAGAGTTATAGCTGTTGCACATCGGCTAACGGGGTCAAGGTAGTAGACGCGGTACCCAACGACGAGGTTCTCTTTGTCCCTGACCAGAATCTAGGACACTTTGTATCCGCTCAAACCCGAAAGAGGATGATCCTTTACCCCGGTTACTGTTATGTGCACCACCGGATTAATCCGGAGCAAGTGAAGATGGCAAGGGAACTTTATCCCGACGCCTCGCTCATCGTCCATCCCGAGTGCCGACCGGAAGTAGTAGCTCTGGCTGATGCCGTCCTCAGCACTTCGCAGATGCTCCGCTATGTCAAAACAAGTTTGCAAAAGAGCTTTATCATCGGTACCGAAGAGGGACTACTGCATCCGCTACGTAAAGAGAATCCCGGCAAACATTTCCATATGCTATCAAACGGCCAGGTCTGTACCGATATGAAAAAGACAACCCTGGCGACGTTAGCTGAGACAATGGAAATGGGACGGAACAGGATAACTGTTCCCGAGGAGATACGGCTGAAGGCAAAGCAGGCCGTTGAGAGGATGATTGCGGTAGGGTGAAGAAAAAGAAGCACAGGAGGATGAGTCTGGTGAATAAATTCAGACCGTCTAATGAACAGATTGATACCGTTATTAACCTTGCCCTGGCAGAGGATATTAGTCAGGGTGACATCACCAGCGAGGCTTTGATACCAGCCAAACTTCAGGGTAAGGCAATCGTGCTGGCTAAAGACGAAGGGATTTTGGCCGGTGGAGAGGTAGCCAGACAGGTTTTTCTCAAGGTGTCCTCATCACTTAAGGTAGAACTATTGATGGAGGATGGCACTTTGATTCACCCCGGAGATGTAATATCTACCATTTCCGGACGGGTAATAGATATCCTTAAGGCAGAACGGGTGGCGCTCAATTTTTTACAAAGGCTAAGTGGTATTGCTTCGCTTACTGCCCGCTATGTTGCCGAGACTGCAGGGCTTGGAGTCAGTATCTGTGATACCCGTAAGACTACCCCCGGTCTCAGGATACTGGAGAAATACGCCGTGAGTGCTGGCGGCGGTAAGAATCACCGTTTTCATCTCGGTGACGGTATCCTGATTAAAGACAACCACCTTACAGCACTGCGCACCCAGGGGATGAGCCTGAAGGATATCGTGGCTCAAGCGAGACGAAATGTCCCCGCAGGCTTGGCGGTAGAGGTCGAGGTTAGTACTGCTGTAGAAGCCATGGAGGCAGTTCAAGGCGGAGCCGATGCAATCCTGCTCGATAATATGAGTCCGGATGAGATTCGCCGTGCCGTGACACTAATACCGGGACACGTCAAGACAGAGGCATCGGGAGGTATTACCCTGACGAACGTACGTGCTATAGCTATGTGCGGAGTGAATACTATTTCAATCGGCGCACTAACCCATTCGGTAAAAGCGCTGGACATCAGCCTGGAGCTTGAACCGGGAACCATCAAGCCAGTGCCTACAAAATAGCCCGGGCTGATTTTCTTGACGGAAGATAACTGGCCTGTATCTTCGCTGGCTTAAAGAGATTGATGGTTAAGACAGATGGTAAGTGGTGCTACTTCTGGCACTTCGGACACAGGCCAAAGAAAGCAAGGTGCTTCATATTGACCCTAAAGCCGTATTTCTCCCTGATTTCGGCCCACAACGGGTCCAATATCGACTCTTCGACGTCGACAGTCTTTCCACACTTGTCACAGACAAGGTGATGATGATGGCCTTTACCGATACTATGGTAGCGTACCCGTCCGTCGCCCAGGTCGGTCTCGGTAACCAGTCCCAGCCCCTTCAGTAGTTCCATAGTACGATAGACCGTAGAGACATTCATCTGTGGATAATGGTCACAGATCCGGGCATGTATCTCCTCAGCACTGATATGACCCTCCGTTTCCTCCACAGCTCTTAATATCATTATACGCTGTGGCGTCAGTCGGTAGCCCAACTCACCGAGTTTACGACCTATTGCTGTAGTTTGACTCATTCGACTTTACCCCGCTTAATGAGCTCACTATTAACAAATTATAAACAAGAGATTGATTTACGGCAACAAACAATAGCACAGACAACGATACAGATGGGTTATTAACGTTTATCACCGCTGTCCAGCATGATGGTTACCGGACCATCATTATGAATTTCCACCTGCATATATTGCTGAAAGCGCCCGGTGGCCACACCGAGTCCGGTATCACGAACTTCCTTAACAAAGTATTCGAAGAGTGCTTCAGCCCGGGATGGTGGCGCTGCTTCGGTAAAACTGGGACGGCGCCCCCTCCTGGTATCTGCTAGAAGGGTGAACTGGCTGATTATCAGTATTTCTCCGTCAATATCCAGAACGGAGTAGCTGAACCTGCCCGCTTCGTCGGCAAATATACGCAGGTTTACAGTCTTCTGCGCCAGGTACTGCGCATCCTTTCCGGTATCATTGTTAGCAATACCGATAAAGACCAACAGCCCCTGGCCGATTCTACCTACTATCTCATTATTGACACTGACCGAGGCACTGGTAACCCGTTGCAGTAGTGCCTTCACAACTACTATCCCGTTTACTAATTCTTAGCAGGCTGCTTCGCCGCTACTGAGCTAACATCAGCATTGCGGCTGTCGGTAACATAAAAGCCGCTCCCCTTAAAAATGATAGGCGCAGAGTGAAAAACACGACGGAGTTTCCCCTCGCATTGAGGACATATAACTAGCGGTTCTTCATCAAACCGCTGCCTCTTTTCAAAACGGAAGCTGCATTTGTCACACTTGTATTCATAGGTAGGCATCTACATCACCTCACGGATACTTTCATCACTGTTTCACCGGCTATTTTACAAAAATAGTCACCATAAAGGCAAATTTAGACAACAAGGCATTGGCACCGGTGATCAGCTGACCGAAATAGCCGCCAGGATTTAGTCGATTCACCCCTGGACTTCGGGGTGAAAAGGGTGTAAAATTTAGGTGATTGGCGGAGTGGATAAGTATATGAAGTCATGACCATACTATCAGTGAGATATTATTGGATAGAGAAGGCACCGGGCTAATTACTAGCCGGTGCCCTTCGCATTTATAAGGAGGTGTAGTTATGCAATCAAGTCTGATTGGGAAAATCGAAAAGGCCAAGCGTTATGCCCAAGAAACCGACCGAATCAGATTCTCCGATTTCTCAGTGGAATTCCGCGGAGAGAATGACAGCTACACTACGGGATATAAGGATGGCAAGTGGCATTGCTCCTGCCACTTCTTTTCAAGCTGGGGGCTCTGTAGTCATACCATGGCACTGGAGAAGATTCTGGGTAATATGCTGCCTGAGGAAGCCAGGATCGCTCAGGAGCCAGTTAACCTAGGTTAAGCTAAGCTCTGGGTTGTTCTCTCTTGCTTATCAAGCCGCTCCCTGATTCGGTTTGCTTGATTACCTCGGCTACCACGAACAGGGATCCGGTAGCACAAACGAGGTCTTCAGGTCCGGCCATTTTCATTCCTAGTGATAACGCTTCGGGGACTGATTCTGTTGATCGTGCTTCTAGTCCGTGCTTCCTGAATTCAGCTTTCAGGCGAGCCGGCTCCATCGCCCGGGGGTGGGCAGAACGAGTAACGATCACCCTGTCGAACACGGGCACCAACTCAGAGATAACTCCGGCAACATCCTTGTCCGCAGAAGCCCCCATAACCAGGATACTTTGTTTGAAGTCGAAGTATACTTTTATAGACTGCCTTAACCTTCGGGCAGCATCGGGGTTGTGTGCTCCGTCAACGACCAGTAGCGGCCGGCGATTTAGTATCTGAAGCCGACCTGGCCAGTTCGTCTCTGCCAGTCCCTTGGTAATACTATCATGGGAAAGACTGAAACCTCTTATCGATAACACCTCCAAGGAGGCCACCGCCGTAGCAGCATTCTCTAACTGGTGCTGGCCGAGAAGAGAAATGGCTGGTTCGTAGCTGTCCAGTCTCCCCTTGACACGGAGCAGCTGTCTCTTACCATCAAAACCGAGGTGTTGCCAGGTAATATCCTTACCTACCATAACCAGCTCCGCTTTCTGACCTCGACACACCGCTACTATGACCGGGACCACCTCATCGGACTGGGGAGCAAGGACCAACGTACCGTCAGGTTTGATGATACCCGCCTTTTCCCGGGCAATTTTAGCCAGTGAGTCCCCCAGCACTGCCGTGTGGTCAAGACTGATTGAGGTGATAACACTGACCTCAGGCAGAATCACGTTAGTAGCATCGAATTTGCCCCCCATCCCCACCTCCAATACCTGAAAATCAACCCCCTTGAGTTTGAAATAGGTAAAAGCAAGAGCGGTCATCAATTCAAAGGTGGTCAGTTGACCATAGTCAGCTTGCCGATTGACACGCTCAACCTCCGGTCTCATCTCATTTACTATGGAGGTGAGCTCATCTTCGGTGATCAACGTACCATCAACCCGGAAGCGTTCCCTTATCGTATTAAGGTGCGGAGAGCTATAGAATCCTGTCCGATAGCCCGAGACGGTAAGGGCTGAGGCAATCATTGCAGCTGTACTCCCTTTGCCGTTGGTACCACCAACGTGGACTGACCGGCCTAATAAATGAGGGTTACCTAGTCGTGCCAGCAGTTCTTCAACACGTCGCAGGTCATAATGAGCCAGGGCATGCGGCATCGGTATCTTCTCGTAGTCAATATGACTATAAAGGTAATCCAGTGCCTGTTGATAATCCATTCTAATCCGACAGAAGGAGCCTAAGGGTTTATCCACAAATTTATCGCCATTATAGCACTTGACGCTAAGCAACGGCTACTGGTACTATCACCTTACGCGGTTGAACCGCTTATTAAGGAATAAAATGAACTTTATTGAAAGATTGACCGAAGCTGCTCACAAGAACAGGAGCCTCGTCTGTGTCGGGCTTGACCCTGACTCACGGTTGATGCCCCGGAATAATGGCGTCTTTGAATTCAACCGGGCGATCATCGAAGCTACTGCTGATCTGGTTTGCGCCTACAAGGTCAATTTCGCTTTCTATGAAGCCATGCCTGACGGTGGGTTCGACACCTTGAAACGTACCATCAGATATATCCCTGACGGCATACCTGTTATCGGTGATGCCAAGCGTGGTGATATCGGTAATACGGCAATGGCCTATGCTAAGGCTATTTTTGATAATCTTAACTGTGATGCCGCCACCGTAAATCCATATCTTGGCTTTGACTCGATAGAGCCATTCATTAACTACCAAGACAAAGGCGTGTTCATCCTGTGCCGGACATCAAATGCCGGCGCTCTGGACTTCCAGTCACTGCGCTGTAATGAGAAGGGAACAGGGAGCCATGTTCTGTTTGAACTCGTTGCCCGAAAGGCTAAACAATGGAATAAGTACGGTAATATTGGTCTGGTAATCGGCGCTACCTATCCTGAGGAGCTGAAGCTAATCCGTGAGGCTCACCCTGATATGCCTCTCCTTGTACCGGGTATCGGTGCCCAGGGTGGGAACCTCACCCTGGCAATCCGCTACGGAATCGATGCCCGGGGCGAGGGGATTATCATCAATTCGTCACGGCAGATAATATATGCCTCAGCGAATGACGATTTTGCGGAAGCAGCCCGGCGGGCGGCCTCATCACTGCGCGAACAGATTAACGCCTGTCTGCCTTGATTCCTCGGAACAAGTATAATGACTATCGAAATCAAACTAGGTGATGAGGTTCACCTTAAGAAGAAGCATCCCTGTGGCAGCTACGAGTGGCAGGTAGTCAGAATCGGAGCTGACATCGGAATCAGGTGTCTTAAGTGCCAGCGTCAAATCCTTCTTAAACGCAGTATCTTCGAGCGCAGGGTAGTAGCCTTTATTTCCCGAGGAGACTGACGGATCACCGCAATACTCGTAGAAGAATAAAATAAAGGCTGAGATGAAACCAGCAGGATGAGAAACTCGGTAGATCTTACCAAACGTCTAAAGCCTGCTGCATTCTTCACGAATTTCGATGACCATACCACCGGGACTGGTATTCAAATAACACCAGCGACAGCCCTCAAATACAGCTGCCAATAGCAACGTTTGTCCCTGCTTCTGCAGTTTTGCTACTATCTCATCATAATTAGATACGCCATAAGCGATGTGATGTATCCCCTCGCCCTTATCTCTAATGAAGTCAGACCAGATCGATTGTTCGTCGAGTGGCTGAAGCAATTCTATCAAGTGCGTACCTAACTTGATGAAAACGAGCCTGACCTTAAAGGGTTTGCCAACAACTAACTCTCCGGATCTGGTTTCATAGTCGATAACATCAGGAGTACCGATATCCCATATGGAAGAAATGAACTTGGTACTTTTCTCGGCACTTTTTACAGCGACACCCAAGTGAGCGACACTGGGTAACAGTATAGACCCTTTATCCAGTTTCCACTGTAACACCTTACTAACCCCCTTTGATCAATGATAAACTAGCAAACTAAAGGCGCTCTTTCCCATGAGGAATAGGCAACACTATTCATACGCCAGTTATATCGCAATAAGAGACCTAAAAAACACCAGCAACAGGCGGAGTAAGCCGGACTATCATCTCCTTACGGTCAGGATATTCCTGTACCAGCCGGTTATGCTCACCAGCTTCGTAGTCGGTAGAATCGAAGCCGGGTGCCATGGTTGTACCCAGCAGGGCAAAGCTCCCTCCTCTCTTTAAGAAAGAACCCTGCCATACTCCCCTGGGGACAGTTAACTGAACCTGTTCCCCCTTGTCTATCGCTGTTCCCAGGGCTATTACCTGAGACATACCGCCAGGATATAGATTAAGCATAATGACTGGGTCACCGAAGTAAAAGTGATACGTCTCATCAGTAGGCAGTCTGTGCAACCGAGAACAGGTATCGGGTATCAGCAGATAGTATATTGCGGTAGCGAAGGGTTTACCGGCGTTATACCTGTCCGGTAGCGCATCAAGAGAAACATTTTCTACCGAGCGGTAGGTTTCCCGATAAAAACCGCCCTCTTCCGGAAGAGGTTTCAAACCCAGAGCCCTTATTATCTCATCCGCTGATAACATCATTAACCAATCAACTGACGCGGCATCTAATATAACACTTGACATGATTTTAAACAAATCGATTGCTTGTGTTTCCGTCTTGAGAATAGATATAATAGGTCAAATCAGTCTTATTGAGAGGAGTACCCTAAGATGCCGCTGTATGCCTATTTCAACAAGCAATTTGTTCCTATGACTGAAGCCAGGCTAGGGGTTATGACTCACTGCCTGCACTATGGCACCGGTGTTTTCGAGGGCATTCGCGGTAATTGGAATAACGACGAGCGGCAGCTTTATATCTTCCGCCTCAGCGAACACTACAAACGACTGCTTAACGGCTGCCGGGTACTTAATATCGACCCGTCCTACACTATTGACAAGCTCTGCCAGATCACTGTGGAACTTATAGAAAGATGCGGTTTTGAGGAGGATATATACGTCCGTCCTTTAGCCTATAAGAGTTCAGAGGCACTGGGTGTTCGGTTACATAATCTGGATGATGCCTTCATGGTTTTTACCTTCCCCTGGGGACCATATCTGGATACCGAGGGGGTAAGGTGTATAGTTTCTTCCTGGCGTCGCCCCAGCGAGACACCGCAGGCGAAAATTACCGGCCTTTACGTGAACAATGCCCTGGCTAAGACCGAAGCTGTTAAGAATGATTCTCACGAGGCGATTATGCTTACTGCCAACGGCTACGTCTCCGAAGGAAGTGGCGAGAACATCTTTCTGATCCAAAACGGCGCACTGGTGACGCCCGGCGTCGATGACCTTATGGTAGTAGGAATTACCCGTGATTCTGTAATGAAGATGGCACGCAACGAACTGGGTATGGAGACCACCGAGCGGCATATCAACCACAGCGAACTCTATACCGCCAGCGAATGCTTTTTGACCGGAACGGCAGCTAATATCACCCCGGTGGTTGAGATAGATGGGCGCAAGATAGGTAACGGCAAGGCCGGTGAGATAACTAAAAAATTACAAAAAGCCTACTCTGAAGTAATAAAGGGACGAAACCCCAGATACTATGAATGGTGCACCCCGGTCTATGAAAGCAGACCGTCAACGAAATGATAGCTATCGGCCACAGGCTATTCTCTGATCTCACTCACCTTCAATGACCGTAGCAGGCAAAGGACTTGGCAACTTGCTTCCAAAAGGGTGGTGTAGTTATGGGCTTCTTCCAGCAACTGACCGATGGCAAAGCTGCCATGACCGCGAACCATAACAATATGATATTGCTTAAGCGCTTCAGCGATAATATCAGCTAAGCCACCCGGTTTTACTTCCATATTCCAACCCAGAACAGGAACACGCTCCATTAAGGGAGATACTTCGCTACAATTGGGGGTAATCTCGGTTTCTATTAACGACATAGCAACGGCATGCGGCGGATGAGCATGAACAATGGCTAACGCAGAGGTTGCACGATAGATGGCCCGATGGACGGGCAACTCGCTCGATGCGAGAGGTGTAAAACGGTCGTTTTTATCTATTCCGGTTTCTATCAGGTCGTTTTCCTCCAGACAGCCAAGCATACCACCACGGCGGGTAATCACCAAGCGGTCTCCCATCCTGACACTCAAATTACCGCTGTTGGAACAGACCAGACCCCGACTACAAAGGTCACGACCTGTGTTTTGAAACTGGCCTAGGAGCATATCACTCTTTCTCTCTTCCGGTGCCGACATTACTGATTCTATCAGACCATATCGCTTTAGTGTATATCAGCCATCTAATAGTTTATACCTAGTTAGCAGTAGACATCAAATCAGACTATCTGCTCGAACCAAGTTGTCTAATGACGGTAACTACTCTACCCTGAACTTCTACGTTATCAGGTTCGACATATATCGGCTTCATTCTGGTATTGGCTGGCTGAAGCCGTATT
>JAQTTS010000062.1 GCA_028710655.1 Dehalococcoidales bacterium | reverse complement strand
AACTGGTCCGGGGCGTCCGCCAGCGCGCTAGAAAGCTTTGGGTCCAGCGGAGCTCCGGTTGTCGGTCATACCCATTCGTTGACTCCCACCGTTTCTAATGAGACAACTTTACCGTCGTACCGCCAACTGCGGGTCATTCAGTACAATTCAACCGGTGAGCCGGCCGCCATCCCCGCCGGAGCGATTGCCTTTTTTGACGACACTCTGCCTACCGGTTGGACCCGGTACTCCGCTCAGGACGGCTACTATATCCGCGGCGAGAATACTGCCGGTACTACCGGGAGCCAGAATACCCATGACCACGACCTCACCGGGACAACGTCGGGGTATACGGGGTCGGCGGTCGGGGGGCGTAATGCCCAGCAGTACGGTGCCACCACCGCCCACACCCACACGCTTAACCTCAACACCGCCGACAGCAAAAGCCACGAGCCGACGTATATCACCACTATTTTAGCTTCTAAAGATTCCGACGGCTCGCCGTCCAACGGGATGATTGCCATGTGGTCGGAAGACGCTGATACGGGCTGGGAAAACCGGTCCACCTCCGGCCAGCCGTTCTATCAGACCTTCATCAAGCCGGCCGCCGGTTACGGCACTCCCGGCGGAGCCGACACGCATAATCACAGCAACATGACCAGCCAGCAGATCGGGGCGACCTCCGGGACCAGCTCCGACGGCCGGACGGGGACGGTGGCTTCTTCAACGACCCACTACCATACGCTGGACGTCACTTCCTTTTCCACCGAGAGCCACCTGCCGCCGTACCGGGAGGCAGTTCTGGCCGAGCGGAATGAGACAATTTCGGTTTCGGGGAACGTGTATAACTACGGTACCTCTTCGGCGCTAAGCGAGTGCGATGCTAATTCTGGTACTTACGAACTGCGGCTCCGGGCGGGCGGGTCGACCTATTCAGCGTCGTGCGATAGTTCAACAGGAGAATTTACTTTTTCAGGTATTTCGGGTGTTAGCGCCGGCGATGGGCTGATTGTCTGGATTGATGACGCGGAAGCGCCGGAAACCGACGGGGCTTTGGTGATCCGTTCCAGCGGCAACAACTCAGTTAATAATATTTTTTACGATGACGCGGTGACGGTGACGTCGGACAACACCACGCCGGTGGACATTCTTGACTTTGATTTCTATGACTATGGTGATGGGGAAACGGACATTCCTTATACTGCCACCGACGGCTCGCCTGACACTCTGGTGATCAACTCCGGTTACGAACTGCTGGTCAAACTTAAGTCGGGAGTGGCTAACGGCAGTACCGTTTTTGATCCCGGCGGGACGGTGACAATCTCCGGCAGTGATGACCTGCATGTGGACGACAACGCGGTGGCGTATCTGGATACCGTTACGAACGATTTGAATGGGGATGTGGTTATTGATTCAGGAGCAACACTCTATATTGATGCCAATACGACGATTTCGGGTACAAGTTCTGGCAATATTACCGCGACGGGGACGCTTGACTATTCCACCGGCAGTCCCGACGTGACCATTAGCATTGGGTCGACAATTTCCGGCAGCAACCTGACTTTTTATGATCTTTCGGTAACCGGAGGAACAACGACTATTTCTAGCGCTACTACAGTTGATAATACGGTAGATATCGGAGATGGGGCGACATTGACAGCGGGCGCGAATCTGAATATAGACGGAGGGGCGCTCACTACTGCTGGGACCGGCTCGGTGGGGTATTCGAGTACCCCGACAGTTGACATCGATGGGACGGGTACGGTGGGCGGGGGCTCAGGCGCAATTACTTTTTACAATCTTGATCTTGGCGACACCACCTCGGACACGACAACGTTAGGAACAAGCGTGACGGTGAAAAACGACCTAACGATCAATACCAGCCAAACATTTGCTCTGTCCACTTATGATCTTACCGTCGGTGACTCGGCGATTTCCGGCTCCGGTGACCTGACGGTGAACGGGGGTACCTCCCAATCTGCTTCCGGGACAGTTAATCTTTACACCGCCACCGGCGAGACGAGCAATCTGGCCGGGAGCGGTACCCTGACGGCCTACAATCTTACCGTTGGGGACGCGACGAACGCGATGACGGTTGACAATGAGGATAACGATGTACCGATTAATGCGAGTGGGACATTTACTGTCGATGCCCAGGCTACGTTCCAGGCGTCAAGCACGGCGAGCTTTTCTGTTGCCGGTTCTTTTGCTTCCAGTGCGACCAACGCTGTTTTTACGCCGAATTACGGTACGGTGGAGATGGATGCTTCCTCCGGCACGCACGCTGTTGCCAATGACGACACTTTCTACGACCTTGTTATCAATAGTTCGGTGACCGTTTCGATGGCCAGCAATTTGGATATCAACGGAGACCTGACTTTCTCGGCCGGGGCTCTGGACGCCACTGCCACCGGGTACGATATCAACCTCGCCGGCAACTGGGACAACGACGTGGGGACGAGTGGCTTCACCTACCGAACGAGTATTGTCACCCTCGACGGTGGCGCCGGTACCACCCAGACGATCACGGGGAGTACCAACTTCTATGACCTGATCGCCACGACAGGGGACCGGATCCTAGAGTTCGGGGCCGGAGAAACCTTTACCGTCAAAACCGGTGGAGATCTCCAGATCGAAGGGGATGACTGCTACAACCTCATCCTCCTGCGTTCGACCACCTTTGACACTCCCTTCACCCTCACCTTCGAAGCGGGGGGAGGCGACACCCTTTCCTATCTGGACATCCAGGACTCCACCGCCGGCAACGCCTTGGCGGCGGATTACTCCACCGACTCAGACGGCAACTCCAACTGGACCATTGCCGCCAACTCCTGCATTGGCGCTTCTACGGATAACGCCAACGCCACCGGCCACTCCTTCCAGCGGAAGGTGATCTACGATGATCAGAACCTAGCCTATTGGATCTTCTACCATGACGGGGATGAGATCGAGTACCGCTATTCGGCCGACAACGGGGACACCTGGACGCCCCCCTCAGCCGGCAGTTCCATCACCTATGACACCAACGACTTCTCCGTCACCTGGAAGCATGACACGTCCTCTGAAAACGAGTACCTCTACCTGGCCGTGATTGATTCCGGCAACCTCATTGTCCGGAGAGGCACCCTAACCGGCTCCTCCCTGACCTGGGACGGGACCGCCTCCACGGCTCTGGATGGTGACGGTGACTATTCCTTCCCGTACCTGGCCATTGACACCTCCGACTACCTCTGGGTGGGTGCCAGGTACAACGACGGTTCCAACTACGCCTACCACACCGCCACCACCGATGGGTCAGAAGATGTCTTTGGTACCATCTCCTCCTGGACCTGGTCCGATCCCTACCAGATTTCCGTGGCCGACTCTGATTCCAGTGTCTACGGCAACATTGTCGCCCTTACTCTCCAGGACATGTACGCCACCTTCGTGGTGGGCACCACCATCTACGGTTGTCTGTGGGACTCCTCAGCAGGAGACTGGCTGGACGCCAACAGTGACACCTGCGTGGCCACAACCGGAGGAGGAAGCGGGGATATCACCATCGAACAGCAAATCAACGTGATTGATCGGTACTATCCGACAACCTCAGCGACGTATGACCCCACGGATGGGTCTCTTGGGCTGGTTGCCTTTAATGGAGACGATTACGATGGAGAAACGGTGTACTTTGAGGCGGTTGCCAGGGCGGTCAATGCCGGGTCAGCCAACAGTGTCGGTCGATACGCGTCGATTGATTGTGCCAACGGGCCTGACGATTGCAAGGTGGCGTATTACGATGAAACGGATACTTCTCTCCGTTTTTTGGACTGTGATGATACCAGCTGTTCTATGGGGACCATTTCCATTCTTGACGGTGCGCCCGGCTGTTCGCTTACCGGTGGAGACGATTGTTCAGCTGCCAGCGGCGATGGGGTAACCACCAGTGGAGAAGATACTGGTCAGTATTCGATTTCTCTGGACTGTACCAACGGGCCTGACGATTGTAAGGTGGCATATTACAATACTACTCATACTGCTCTCTATTTTGGCGACTGTGACAATGGTACTTGCTCTGAAGGGTCGCTTGAACTTTTAGACGGCTACTCCGGCTGTTCGCTTACCGGTGGAGACGATTGTTCAGCTGCCGGCGGTGATGGGGTAACTACTAACGGGGACAGTATTGGTAGTGTCGATAATCTTTCCCTTGACTGTTCACCAGGGGCAGATGACTGCAAAATTGCATATTACAACTTGTCCAGAATGGCTCTTTATTTTGCTGATTGTGATAATGCTACCTGCTCGTCGGGGTCGCATGAGTATCTGGATGGCGGTTACAATAACATGGTCGGCGCGTGTGCTCTGACCGGAGGGGATAACTGCCAAAGCTCTTCCGGCGGCGATGGGATTGCTTCTCAGGCGACGAATGCCGGCGATGATCCCTCGTTGGATTGTTCGGCCGGGGGAGACGATTGTAAAATTGCCTATCTGAATTATGACAATGCGGCTTTATACTTCGCCGATTGTGACAATGCCACCTGTTCGTCGGGGTCCCAGCAGTATCTAGATGGGGGAGCGGGTGGATTGAGCGGTTGCAGTTTAACCGGTGGCGACGATTGTTCAGCTGCCGGC
This sequence comes from Dehalococcoidales bacterium, assembly GCA_028710655.1. The sequence continues at coordinate 4,815 of JAQTTS010000062.1, read as the reverse complement.
GGTGACGGGGTAGCGACGAATAGCCAAATTTCCGGAATTTACCCGTCGCTGGATTGCGCAGCCGGGGCCGGGGATTGCAAAATCGTCTACTGGAATTATGATCAGGGTGGTATCTACTTTGCTGATTGTGGTGATGCTACTTGCTCGTCGGGTTCGTTGGAGTTGCTTGACGGCGCATCGGGTTGCTCGCTTACCGGTGGCGACGATTGTTCAGCTGCCGGTGGTGACGGGGTGACGACGAATACCGATACAATTGGTGACGGTGGTTTTGATCTCGATTGTGCGGCCGGAGGAAGTGACTGTAAGGTTGTGTATTACAACGTAACCCGCTCTGCTTTGTATTTCGGCGACTGTGTTGATGCGACCTGTTCTGCCGGTTCGTCGGAACTGATTGACGGTTATGGTACCAATGTTTGTGCGCTCACCGGCGGTGATAATTGTCAGGCGGCCGGCGGTGATGAGTTTGAAACGGAAGCGGATGATGTTGGTAATAAGCCGCGGCTTGATTGTGCCAATGGTAGCTCCGATTGCAAAGTGAGCTACTTTAATGATACTCGGGATGCGCTTTATTTCGCTGATTGTGATGATGCTGCTTGCTCAGGAGGAAGTTCGACACGGGCTGATAGTGGCGCGGATTTTGCTCAGGTGGCGCTGGTGGACAGCTCAGGCCAAGTGATCACGGCCATTCAAACGAGCTCATCGGTTTACGGAAGGGTGAGGAAAGAAGAGCCGATTGTGCTGGCCGACGGTATCTATTCAGCCAGTATCCATACGTCTGAAGCGACAAACACCACCGGGTATGTTCTCGCCGCTCGCCTGGTGCTTGTCCAGGAGGCCACTCCCTTAACCAACACCGCCACCCAGGTGGAGATCGGGGACTACGAGACGGGGATCACCTCTACCTCCTACGTTGATCTGACCCACCCCAAGTACTATGCCTACGACCAGGACAAGTTCAGTCCTGTACCCGAAACCTACGGTGACATTGAGTTTCATGCTACTGTTAAGATTGCCGATAGCGCTGATACCGTCCACGCCGCTTTAGTCAATAAGACCAGCGGGAACACCGTCGCCGAAGTTTCCCACACCGGTGATACTAACTGGGATCTAGGAGTAGCGACCAATGTGGATGCGGACGCCGATTGGGATACTACCAACGATGACGAGTACAAGGTCCAGGTCAAGTGCACCGACGGGGGAGGCGGCGGCTGTTCCGCTTCCATCGCCAACGCTAAACTCGTCATCAAACAAGACGCCGACCAGGGTATCTCGGCTCTCGAGATCCCCCTGACCATGATTAACTCCAACGCTACCGATACCGATGACACCTACTCGGACATTGGCTTCCTTATTCAGTACAACCCCTTCTCTTATACCGGCGGCACCTTTTCCTACAAATTGGAAGCTACTCTCAACGCTGATGCAGGTACCGGCTACGCCCAGCTCTCCAATGACACCGACACCGATGTCATCAGCGACCCGACCGCCTCCGAAATCACCCATGATTCCTCAACTTACACGAGGAAGACCTCTGCCGACCTGGCGGCCAATACCGACTGGCCCACCTCTGCCAAGAACCTCGACACCCAGCTGAAGAACTCTGCCGCCTCCGGCAACACCACCACCGTCAGCTCCTCCTGGCTGTTGGTGGGAATTAGTAGAATTGGCGTCGGTAGTGTCGATGGTACTCAAGATACTATTGCCGAAGGGGTGGATTCCGGCCTCGCGACCAATCTTTCGGCCGTAGTTGACCCGACGAACCACTACGTTCACCTAACGTATGTTGACAGCGGGGATGTGTACTACGATAGGTACGACGGGGACTGGGATTTTACCGCTTCCAATCTCTCGGTCACCAACGTCACGTACCAGAGCCTGACCGTTGATACCAGCACGAATGATCTGTACATTTCTTATGTTGACTCGGACAACGATGATGTCTACTATCACAAGGCGACCTACAGCGCCGGACCGTCCTGGAGCTGGGGGAGCGCAGAGCCAGTGACGGCCGACGGTGCTGAAGTCTTTACCAACCTTTCGGCTAACGAAACCGGCAATGCTAGGGTTCTGGCTATCTGGACGGTTGATGACGGCTCTCCCTATCACATTGGTGCCAGTTACGTGCTGATTCCTGAACACCTGTTGGCCCTGTTTATTCTCGGGCCGGTGTTACCCAAACTGCTCAAACGGAAAAGGAAAAACCGCAAGAAGTGTCCCAAAACCGGCTTGAAGGGCGCAATTACGATCTCATCAAAAAGATCAAGCGGATCAACTCAGCAAAGGGAATCTAAAGAATCCGGCTTTTCGGCAGGGAAGTAAATCAGCGGTTTTTTTTGTGTCTTGTCTTCCTGGTCGACCTTCAGAAAGGCAAAAACGAAGGCTTTTCAAGTTCTGAAGCATATGTCTTAGCACAAAGGGCGAAAAGCAGAACAGTGCTTAGCGGTCTTGGTGTGGCAAACAACTTATCACAGCCTCTATTTCCGCACTGATTGAAAAACTAACTTGGTAACAAAGGTTAACGCAGAAGGGAAAAAAGGCCTTTTTGTCAGCATAAAACACCGGCTGATAACACTTTGCACAAGCCGTTTTACCCGATCTGAAGCCCTTTTTTAATCCCAGTAAGCATTGACGGTTCTTAATAAATTAATAAAAGGTCTAAAGCCGGGAAGTCTTTTTAACTTCAATCAGAGAAATATTCCCGGCGGAAAAGCGGGAGCATTGTTAAAATAATTCGTTCTCGTTATTTCCGCAATTCATGTATTTTTTAGCCTTGATAATATTCAAAAAAACCGCAAACAGTAGAAAAACCATTTGCTGCCAACCGAATATCTATAAAAATATCTATCATAATCTATTCTAAGTATCACTAAGTGATATAAAAAGTAACTTTATCGACATGAATGAAGGCCCTTTTCTGTTTTTTGACCATTATCTGCCGGAGGGCAGAAGGGAATGGTCTGTATTGAGAGAAACATCAGCCTGTAGAAGAGCGCTGGCGGTTTCAGCAGGCGCTAAAAATAGTTTTCAGAAAAGGAAAAGAGTGATGGCTAGTCCGACCATTACTGCCAGAGCCAAAGCACCGAGCGTGTAGTAGACGAGTTTAAGGGACGAAGTCGGTTGTTTGACTATCCTTGGAGCTTCGGTCTCAGTTTTGCGGACTGGCTTTTTTAGCAAGGTGTCGAGCAGTTCCTTTGTGTAGTACCGCCGATTGGTGGGCGAGCGTTCCGGAGTGATCTTGCCGCTTTTTTCCCACCGTCTTAGAGTATCGCGAGAAACACCGACATATGTGGCGGCTTCGCCGATGCTCATGGGTTTGCTCATCTTTATCTCCTCTTGATCGGTTGTCTTTGCTTATCATTGCAGAGATTGCTTCTTCTGTCAAGTCTGAATAACTACGTCTGCCCGGTGATATTTTTCCATGCTAAAAATTGCGGTTATTCCAAGAAAGCGAAAAACCATGGGCTTAAAGCCCAGGGCAGGCCCGCCCGCCATCGCCAGCTCAGGCGTTGCGGGCGGGAGCGACAGACAGAGGACGAACCGCCGATAAGGTGGTGAAATTCAGAGCGGATCAAGCTAGCTTTCGCCAGGCGCGAAAACCGAGGTTTTTTTGGCCTCGAAAGTTTATTATCGCCTAAGCGCTGAAGTGTATCTGTTTCGGAGCGGGGTCTTAAGTCGGCAGTCAACAGGTGACGAGTGCTTCTTTCCGGTTATTAAGTGGTTGTTTTAAGATTGATTCCCGTTATGGTGAACACATATTTTGATAAATCTGAAATATTTATCTATAGCAAAATATCTCTTAAGTTTTAAATTGACATCACTAATTTGTTCAGAAAAGCATCTTGACGCCTGGTTTCCAATAGTGTTAACGTTGATGAATTGAGTACGTTTTTAAGGATGAGTTAAAGAACTAATTTATGGCTGCCCGTATTTCTGAAGGAGTAAAAAAACAGCTCATTGACCGCTCCCGAAGTGGGGAGAAGATTGTTGATCTGTGTCGTGAAGTAGGTGTTTCCCGGACTGCCTTTTATCGCTGGGTAAAAAAAAGCCGTTTGTTGAAAACTACGCCCCGAAAAGATGTTTTTGGCTTTCGGACGCCCGCATCGCACTGGCGGGCCGTGCCGGCGGATGTTCAGCGCCTCATTTTGAAAACCTGCTTGGTGGAGCCCTGGCTTTCTCCTCGGCAAGTGGCCGGTAAACTTCGGCCTGAGCTTGATCGGCCGTTATCAGCCAAAGGCGTTTGGTCGGTTTTGAAAAGAAATGGCTTGAATACGCGCGAAAAGAGAGCCGTATATCTGGAGAAATACGGAAATTCACTGGTGCGTCCGCTTGTACCTGCGGAAAAAATGAGTCTAATCCGGCGGTTTGAAGCCGGTGAGCAGGTGGCCGATCTTTGCCGTGAAGCCGGGATTTCCCGCACGACTTTTTATAAGTGGCTTGATCGGTACCGCCGGGCGGAGACGCCCTCGGAACGAGTTTTGGAAGATCAGCGGCCGGCGGGAGAAGATCATTGGCGCGCCGTTCCGGAGGCTGAGAAGTTTGTAAAAGGGATTGTGATTGAAAGTCCCGAGCTGACACTGCAGGAGATTGTTGCCCAACTGCCGGAAGAAGAGGGAAAACCGATTTTAGGGACCCACGGTGTTTATAACCTGCTCAAGCGTCTTGATCTTAATACTATCTATAAAAGAAAAGCCTTTTCTGCCCTCCACCAGCCTGTCTCTCTCCCTCTGCCTGTTCCCGAGGTTGGCCTGCCCGACTTCCTACGGGGGATTCCGGTCATTTCCTCCATCCCGCCTCCGGTCTTTGCCACTCTCTCCC
>JAQTTS010000061.1 GCA_028710655.1 Dehalococcoidales bacterium | reverse complement strand
GGGTTCATCCAGGGGGGTACCCATGGCTCCTCTGTCCAGCCTTGAAAACACTTTTGACCCTCCTGGAAAAGAAAAATTTTTGGAGTTGGCCAAAACTTTTTTTCAGTCTCAGTCAGGATCAATAATTCCCTGGGAAAATGGCTGAAAACGGTCAGCTTTTTCGAGGAATGACCTGCGTTGTATAGCTTCTCCGGAACCCTTCACCCCTCATGGTAATGATAAAGTCGAAGTACTTATAATCTTTTGTGGGGAGATAGGGACTGAAGTCCAGGGCATGCTTCTCGCTCATCGTGGAGTACCTGCCCACTACAGGTTTATCGTTTAGATAGTCCACCTCGAAGACCAGGACTTTGCGGATGCCCGGCTGACCGGTCGCGGGATCGGTGATTGTCCGAGACTCAATGTGATGATCGAAGAAATGGAGCTTTGCGGGTATCCCTTCCTCCAGGATGACATAGTTCTGCAGTACCATTACGACCCTCCTTGATTCTTTGCTTTTACTCGAGACCGAAGTATTCCCTCATGGACAGCTTTTTCTGCCGCTCCTCCTGGTACTCCTTCGTCCAGTATTTGTGCATACCCTGAACGACCTCCTTTAACCACTCCGGAGCGTATACCCGGACAGTCACTCCGACGCTCCTGGCCATGATCTCCAGATTAGGATTTGTCCAGCCTACTACCAGCTCCATAAGTACCTCCCGGGGCATGTACTGCCGGAGCTCCGGGGTAAACGGGACCAGAGATTTATAGAGGGGCAGCTTGGCCAGGCCGTTGATGACGCTCCAGACCTTAGCCTCGATGATGAGCAGGTACCGGGGCAGTATGACCACGGCGTCGACCTCCGGCCGGAAGGGACGCATTATCCCCAGGGCCTTCTCCATGCCGGCAGACGCTGCGAGCTGCTCGGGAATAGTTCCCAGGGGGACCTTGGTCATAAAGGTAAACTTGCCATAGGCCTGAGCCATATATTCAGCTACCATGCGGGTTTCGACCTGCTGCGTTTTCCTGGCCAAATGAGGACCTCCGTTAAAACAGGATATTGACATTTTGTATTAGAAGTTCACAAAATGCAACCGTCCGAGGGTTCACATAGGAAAACATCCGGATAAATAATTTAGAGGAGGATCGCTAAAATGGCGATTAAAGTTAAATCTGCAGCCGAGGCCTCCAAAAAGTGGGGAGATGTAACCCCCGGCAGGCAGGCATATTATGAGTCCGGAGCCGTTGGCGCCGGGTCCACCTGGGAGACCAACACCGCGGCAGCCGCAAGCTCCTACAAGTCCGCGGTCACCGCAGCCAACATCGGCCAGATGTTCGCGGGCGGTGTCAAAAAAGCCGGAGCTGGCAAATACGATCGCAAGGTCCGCGATGTCGGAGTGGCCAGATTTGGCCAGGGAGTCCAGGCCGCTGTCACGGATTACCAGACCGGCATTGAACCTATGCTGGCCACCATCGCATCCCTGACGCTCTCACCCAGGGCGCCCAGAGGCAGCGAGTCCAACCTGGCCCGGGTCCGTGAGGTCGCCACGGCATTGAACAAGAAACGGTTAGCTCTCAGGGCTGCCGGGGCTTAGCGAGTAAAGGGGATTATTAGCGAGGAGGCATTACCATGAAGTATCGAGAGGCATTGTTGCTGCCGGCTGAGGACGTGGGGGAAGCCGGCGTAAAAACCATCGATATCGACATCGATAAACCGATCTCCCGGATCGAGATCACCTTCAAGACTACCAAAGCCAGCCAGGGAATGAGCGCCGGAGCGCCGGCTAATATTCCCAAGATCCAGCTGGTGGACGGTAGTAAACCCCTGCATAGTCTGAGTGGCTATGAGAGCCAGGCATTAGCCTATTATTCCCGGCCAGGCCGCGTCCTGGACCATGGCCAGCATATTTCCACCCTGTCAGAAGTGGATATCTACCCGATAGACTTCGGCCGCTGGCTCTGGGACCCGCTCCTGGCCTTTGACCCTAAGCGTTTCAGCAATCCTCAGCTCAAGATCCAGTACGACGAGGATGTCTCGGATACCAGTGTCACCGAGAACGCCCTGGAAGTCTGGGCGCATATCTTCGACGAGAAGGATGTTAGCCCGATGGGATTCTTATCTGCAGTCGAACATCATGCCTATACCTGCGGATCCGAAAACAGCTATGAGCATGTCATGCTGCCCGAGGACCGGCCGATAAGGCAGATGCTGGTCCGGGCTTACCGGGACGGATACGAGCCCTGGACCACTATCGATGAGGCCCGCCTGGATGAGGGGTCCCTGGACAGGATCCCATGGGAGTACAACGATCTGGAGATGTTCTACCGGCGCATGAAGGCTGTCTGGCCGATGATTGTCCAGCAGTTCTCATTCATCGCGGATACCGGGGCCTTGACGTTCTACGTCGCCCCGACTGATTACTACTCCGGATTCCTGGGCGCCGGCCTGGCAGCTACTACGGAGTTATTCCACTCCGGGGCCAGCTCCAAAGGCGGTAAGCTGGGGATCGACGCGAGCGCCAATACTAACGCCCTGGGCCTGGTATTCGGCTGGCTGCCCTGGCATTGTTATCAGTTCCCGATGGGCCAGAAGGATGACCCTGACGATTGGTACGACCCGGCAGGGAAAAAGCCCCGGCTCCGCTTGAGAGCTGGCAGCAACGGCACCAACGGCACCGGCAATGTTATCCTTGAGCAGCTCTGGAAATACTAAAGACTGTTTTAAGGAGGGCCAGCCATGAGGGACAGCAAAGAGTATTCCTGGGCCCGGGTAACCGCGGACCAGAAACTTAACCAGGGGCCGTGTGAGTTGATCTATGCTTACCTGGTCCCGAGCGGCGCCACCACGGACTCCGTGATTTACAACGGAGTGGATACCAGCGGGGAGAAAATAGTCACGCTGAAAGAAGAGGCCGTGAGCGGTCACCCGTTTAAACCGCCGGTACCGGTTTTCTGCAGTAAGGGACTATTCGTCGATGTTGGTTCCAGTGTCAGTGAGATTTTCGTCCTGTGGCGCAACCTGTAACCATTCCGGGGGAGCTCGGCGCGGTTCCCCCGTTTGTTTGCCTGGCCAGGGGGTAAAACACATGTTCTACACCTATGAAATAACGGTTCCTGCAAATACAGCTAAACGCTCACCCAGGGAGGACGTCGTAAAGCTAACTGCTGGCGTTATTACGCGGGTAAGTTACCGGCCGCGACCCGGACATGCTGCGCTCTGCCACTGCCAGGTCCTCTACCATGAGCATCAAATCACCCCGACTAATCCGGATGGCGAGCTGCACGGCGATACGTTCCCGATCGAATCGGACGAGTTCCTGGAGCTGGACTCTATCCCGTATGACCTGAAAATCGTATCCTGGAATGATGATGATACCTACGATCATACCTTCGATATCTCCTTTACGGTCCTGCCCCGGGCCGCTGTATTTGTCCTAGCTCTGGTAGACTTCATCAACAATTTAGCCGGCATTTTCTCACCGCGCAGGATATTTGGAGGAGGCGGGTAAATGTCAAGCGGCTATCCGGATTTTTATGGTGACAAAGCTGAGGTAATGACCCGGGCTGATTGGGCCACCATAAAGGGAACACAAAAGATACTGGAGTATGGTAAGGATCCCCTGGCAGCTGGCGGGTTTGTTGACTTAACCTATAATGTGCCTGCAGGTAAGGTTTTATATATCGTCCAGTATTCGGCCAGCATGATAGGCTATGCTGCCGGCGATCGAGAGCTGATCCAGTCCCTACTCTTTGAGATCGAGGACGCGACAACTTACGAGACCTTAATCCAGCAAAGCGGCCAGGGAGGTATCAACTCCTCTTTATTATCGCCGCTCAAAATACCTGGAGGTCATACCTTCTACTCGATCGCTCAAAATTTCAGCAATCACTCGGAGACTGTAGACATCGTAATAATTGGCTTTGAGGTGTAACCCATGATCATCGAAATGTTACGAAAGGGTGATTTTAACCACTTGCGCCAGGTCATCCAGGAGGACGGATCCCGGTTGTTTATACTCACCCGGAGGGATGATCCCCACAAATACGAGCTCCTGGCCCGTGATCTGTATAAATCTACAGAGCAGATACTCTCGCAAAAAATCGATAGCCAGGAGGTCAAGCCATGACCGAGCCCACACTTGGCAGAATGGCAGGCGTCCAGCTCTGGGGCTGGGACTCCGCTGCCGGCGACTGGGTACCGATCCTGGTCAACTCCGAAGGCAAATTGATCATTGACCCCTCGGAGATCCTGGAGGACTCCCCGACCGACAACGAAGTCGGCAAGGCTCCAACATCCAACTGGGCCCATGACCACGCCGCTAATGCCTCAGCTCATCATGCTAGGTATTCCGACGCTGAAGCGGTGGCAGCGGCTAAAACCGTCAAATTGGACGATTTTACCGCTCCGGATGATAGCACAGACCTGGATGTTTCCGTTACCAGGCATGGCTTATGCCCTAAGCTCCCGAATGATTCCAGCAAATATTTAAACGGAGTCGGAAGCTGGTCTGCTGGTTCTTCTCTTTCAGCCGTTTTTGATTCTGCTTATGGGGATACCGTTAGGCATTCGAATGACCCTGAAGTGTATGTGACCGGAACTGCTTACGTGAAAGCTAAACAGATAACAATAACCTCCGGCCTTTATTGGGTAAGGTTGGGGTGGCAGGGGAGAGTTAACGGAGGCACTGGATACTTGGCCGTTTACAAGAATGGAATTGCTATACCGGGAGATTCTATAACCTACGACAACACAACATACGCAAGCAAGATTCTTGACTGTACAGCTCATTTTGGGGCTGGGGACACGTTGGAAATCTGGCTTAAAAACAGCAGTTCTTCGCTTAGAACTTACGTTAAAGAGCTTGATCTTTGTTATGATAACGGTTTAATGACACTTGGAGGTTTTAACACCTTGACTTCACTTCCTTTTGACGGTGACCCTCCAGCAAAAAACTTTACTAACGACTTATAGGAGTTAAGGCAGACTCAATTGAGGTGGTTAAATGGCCAGCAATAAACCTCAAAGTACACTGGATGATCTGCGGGAGCTGCTCATCGACTTCGGGCTGCCCGCATTAATCATAATCATCTGCGCTGTCCTGTTATGCACCGGCAAGGACAGCGAGGTCAAAACAGTATTCGCCATGGCGGCCGGCTGGCTGTTTAAAAGCGGCATTACCCGGACCGTCATTCATAAGGAGGTTAAAGGTGGAACGAGCGTACAAGGTAATCAAGATCACAGAGCTGACCCGGCCGAGTAACCGGGGCGGAGTAGAAAAATATTACCGGCATACCATCGAGACCCGGGGCGGTACCGTTCTCTCCGTCGACATCGATGCCGAGGACTTCACTCCGGAGAAGGCAGCCCCTATACTGGCCAAACGGGCCACTGATGCCGACAGGATCCTCTCCGGATAATTAACGAGGAGCTGCCGCATGACCAGTTTTAATCTTCTCCTGGGTAAGGGTCTCCGTGAGCCGGCATCGCCCTATCGAACGGCGCCGGTCTATGGCCAGCCCTTGAACGTGGTCGATGCTGACGGCTGGAACGCTCTCCCGTCTATTGTCGGATCGACTGAGACCTTCGATCTCCGGGGAGTGACTCCGCCCTGCGAGATCGTAGTAGCCTGCATGAACGTCTCCCAGGCTGTTGAAGGAGAATATTATTTTCGCTTTATCTGGACCCGGCAGAGGGACCATAAAAAAATTTACGAGTTCAACTGGAGCTATTACGCCACCCAGGGACAATGGCTATATGCCTATTCTTACATCGGGTGGGTTGACTGGGAAATTGACGGTCCTGGCCAGTATATCCTGAGCGTCCTGGTGGACGGTCCCTCGCTGTTCTCAGCCACCAGGTATATCACAGTCACCGGGTCCCCGGCCGAGCCGGAGCCGCTGCCGGTCATCGGCGCCGGGCTCCAGGGCCTGGCCGATGTGCTCCGGGGAGCTGGTGCATTTTTCAATAACCTTTACATCGAGGTCTCGGACTGGATCTGGCCGTTTCACAATTTGTCAGGCCCGTTCCAGGCAATATCGTCATTGTTCGACTCCGGCGCCCGCGGAGTGGATGAATTCAACGCCTGGCTGGGAGAGACCATCCCGGAGCTGCTGGACAAGCTCACCTGGGAGAATATATTTAACCTGGTACTGGGATGTTTCCCGGGGCTTGAGGATGTCATCACCTGGTTTAGCAGCTGGCCAACTTATATCTGGGATATGATAGCCGAGTTTTGGGCCGGCGCCCAGGGCTGGATCCGGGACCTGGTGCAGCTGGCCACCGAGGGCCTCGAGGACCTGAAAGCCGGCTGGTACAACTTCTTTAATGTCACTCTGCCCGGGCTGGTCCGGGTCGAAAACCTCCCGGACTGGTTTCAGTCCTGGCTGGAGGATATCCAGGGCCTCATCGACAGCGCCTTTTCTATCCGGGAGGACCTCTGGGAGGGCTGGACCGACTGGAGGGATAAGGTCAAAGATTTTTTTGATAATCCGGTCGAGTATATCTGGAACCGGTTTACAGACTGGTTTTTCGGAGGTAAATAAAGTATGGCAGCGCCTGGAGATCGTTTTAAGAGCTGGATGGAAAGTCTATCGGATGCCTGGAAGGAGAGAATGAGGGGCTGGGCAGCCGGCACTATAGGTTTTGGATTTGAAATCATCCTGGATATCCTGGGTAAGAAGTCCTCACAAATGCTTAAACCCACGATAGAAGCCATGGAGAAAATGGGGAATGTCCCTCCGGAGTTGAAGCCTTTGATCGATGAGATGAAAAATCCGACCGGCGAGGCCTCGGCAGTTCTAGGAGCAGTCATGAAAGGGGGTGTGATAAATCGAGGATTGAGTGGTTTTATGGATGCTCTGTTTGAACCATACCGCCGCTTGGCGAACCGCACTCTTCGCCCGACCATGATGGCCACTCCTGATATTATCCAGTCATGGCAACGAGGTAAAAAGTCATTCCAGCAAATGATACTTGAGCTAACTCAACACGGTTATACAGATGATGCTATCAACTGTTTATTCGAAATGTTTCAAGTTCGTTTCCCGTCCGATGTCGTCGGACCGGCCTGGCTCCGGGATCCGGCAAAATATGAGAAATACTGGAATGATGTCCATGCTATAGGCGTATCTCCCGACCGTGTAGAGATGCTCAAAGAGATGGCATATAAAGTGGCTACGGTCCAGGATATCATCCAGTTCGTGGTCAAAGAGGTATACAGCCCGGAGATAGCTGAGAAATTCGGGCAATTTGAGGATTATCCTGTCTCAGCGGAGGAAGACGCCCGGAAAGCCGGGATCCGTCCGGATCTGCTCCGGAAGTACTGGGCCGCTCACTGGGACCTGCCGGCAGTGACCCAGGGCTTCGAGATGCTGCATCGCGGCATTATCGACCAGGAGACGTTAATGCTTCTCCTCAGGAGCCGGGACGTCATGCCCTACTGGAGAGAGAAGCTCATCCAGATATCCTATAATCCCTACACCCGCGTTGATGCCAGGCGCATGTGGGATATGGGAGTCCTCGATGACGAGGAGCTGCTCCGGACCTATAAGGACCTGGGTTATGACGATGAACACGCCCGGAAAATGACCATCTGGACTAAAGTGTATGTCATGTATCCCCAGCTGATAGCCAGGTACAAAAACGGATGGATATCTGCGGAGCAGGTCCTCCAGGAGCTGGTCAATCTGGGTCTCACCCAGGAGAAAGCCCAGTGGATGTATGAGACTAAGTTCAAGATCGAGTCAGCTGCCAGGACAACAGCTGAGAAGGATCTCACCATGGCGCAGATCATTAAAGGCGTGAAGAGGGGCAAAATTACCCGGGTAGAAGCGGCTGTATTACTCACGGACCTGGGCTATGATGATTACGAAGCTCAATTTATCCTAGATATAGAGATACCGGTAGATGAGACTGAAGCAGCTGTTAAAGCTCGTGAGCTCACCAAGGCCGATATACTGGCAGGATTAAAGTCAGAGACTATCAATCTTGACCAGGCCCGGGAAAAACTCCTGGAGCTGAGGTACCTGCAGGCAGATGCAGATTTTATACTCAAAGTATATACCGATAGTATCAAGCCTCCGGCCGAGCCGGCCGGCAAATCTCTCACCAAGGCGGACATCGTCTCAGCAGTCAAAAAGGGACTGGTTACTCCGGAGCAGGCCTTCCAGCTCCTTATTAATATCGGATATAATGAGGCTGACGCTAACTTTATACTGGCGCTCCAGGCTGAGGAATCGCCATTCAGCCCCATAAATTATGATGAGTTTAAGCAGCTCACCGGTTCATGGCGCCGGGCCCAGGGGTTCAATATGGATGACCAGGCGCCGGAAGTGGACGAGCTGAAACTGCAAAAAGCCCGGGCTATCGCGGAGGGTAAGAATCCGATGTTAGAGCAGCAACGGATCCAGATTGACACTATCCGCCGCAAGCGGCGCAAAGGCCTAATTACCAGGTCCGATGAGGAGCGCGAGCTGAAAGCCCTCAATGTCCCTGAGGACTATATCAGGGCACTGGTAGAAAATGACGATATCCGCCTGGCAAATAAACAGGAGTAACCACCATGGCCAGTCGCCATGTCCACCACTGGATAATCGACGGCCGCGACATCGGCATTTGTTCCGTATGTCATATAACCCGGGATTTCGGCGCCATGGTTAACCAGTCGTTTAAGGACCGCGGCGCCGGCGCCAGGATCTCCCGGGCCCGGCAGAAGGCCAAACAGACTCGTCCACGCTCCAAAAATCAGCGGACGCTGAAAAACGACCTCACAGAATGACCATAGGACGGACTTTTACCACACGGAGGTATTCCGGTACCCCCCTTTTTAGCCTCGAACAGCCTCAATAGTTGGCGATCGCCAACTATTATGACATATTTATGCTATATCATATTTATGTCAACAATCTTGGAATACACCTTGACTGGCAGTCAATAGGTAAGGGGTTCGAATCCCCTCGGCTCCACCAAAATTACTTTAAAAAGTAATATACCCGGAGGGATGAACGATGTCGAGTGACTGGTCATCCTGGTTGATAATCGGTGTTGTCGTGCTTTGTCGCTGGGCACCGCTTGCTGCCAGTTTTTCCGTATATAAAGGATGGCACCCAGAAAAATGATAGGAGCAAATAACCATGGAAGGTACCGATTGGGGCTCTATCTTTGCCATTATCGGAGTAACGCTCGGATTTCTGGTTATCGCTGCAGGTCTACTCGCTGGTGTAGTTCTTTTCATCCGGGCTGTCTGGCGCAGCGGCCAGCAGAAAAACTAAATGGTACTTTCGTAGCCAATACCAATTGACTACTGATCAATTGGTCATACGCACGGGCTGGTCACCTGTGCTATGATATAACCTAACAGGACCGGGCGGTAAGAAGGCGCCAATCCGCCATCCTTGAGCGAGGATAAACGGTCCCGGTCCTGTCCCCACGAAAGTACTACGGCAATATAACCGCTAATATTTCCGCATCGTTTTTACCGACCTTACCCCCAAACTACCATCAGCTTCACAGCT
>JAQTTS010000060.1 GCA_028710655.1 Dehalococcoidales bacterium | reverse complement strand
TGCCCTTTTTGTCTGAGGCGTTTTCACTACCACGGTAGCCACGAAATCCTGAACCCTATCATTATCATTTGTACCGTCTTTGCCACTAGGACGATGCTCATAGATGGCTCCAACAAGCGGGACATCGGCAAAATGCTGCCCAAGGGCTATGAGCAGACACTGATGCGACAGCTCAAGGTCTTCGCCGAGGGCGACCAGGTCACAACCGGCTGCGCTGGCCCGGCTGGAAAAGAAGCGCGGCGGTATCAGTGCTGAAGCGGCAAAACGGTCGGCGCACTGGCTCAACCGCGGTTCACTCATTACTTTAAACCCCGAGTCCATATCTCCGATGCTCTTCTGGATAATCTCGAAAAGCTCATGAAAGATAGTAAACTTCTGGGTTGCCCGCTTGTCGTTGGCCGAATAATGGATGTACCACACTCCGTTAGCCCTCATGCTGGTGCCACCACTCCTAAGGTAGTCTACCGCCTCAATATTAATGCCGAGATAACGCACCATGTTGACGGTTCGTGCCAGTGCCGGTGTGCGGTGAATCGCGGCATAATCCCTGAAGATGGCTCCCAGGCGCACCGGATCATCGGCGTACCGGCCTTCTTCATAATCCAAAACGTAACGACAGAGGTCTCCCAGGCTACCCGGTAAAGTCATCGCATTTCCTCCGTGCAGTCATTCAGACGGACAGTATCTTCTTTTTTGTCAGGGTCTCGTAGGTAATGACAACACCCTTTTTACCCTTGATGTCGAGGTCCTCGCCCCTGATCCGTGTGCCGAGCTTGTAATCCGGATCTGACATGGCGTATTGGAACGCGGCTTCGATTCGCTCCTCCTCGGTAGCGGTAACCTCCGGCTCGTCAAGGTAGCCAGCCCTCAAGAGAAGTTCCCTAACCGTTACATTGTAGGCCCGGGCTAGCTTCTTTAACATATCAGGGCGCGGGGGCGGCCGGTCTCCACTCTCCAACTGGGATAGATAGGCATTGGAGACGCCGCTTTCCTTCTCCACATCCCGCAAAGACATGTGCTGTCTTTTACGCAGACTCTTTAGGAACTGACCGAAATTGGATTCCTCCATATACAACACCTCTTTCGCTGTGTGGTAATAGTGTAGCACACTTGCTACATATTAGCAAGCACTTTCTTGTAAAAGTGCCATAAACCGCTTGACTTCCTCAAAAACACTGTCCTATAATAGCACCATGCAAGCTGTCGAGACCACCCTGGAAGAGTTGTTCAAGCATAATCCCGAAGTACTAAAGGTGTGCGAGAAATTCGGCTGGGGCAAGATAGAGATCTCGGTTAAGGACGGCAAGCCGGTAATGGTAACAGTGAAAAAAGATATCAAGCTAAGATAAAAGAATAGCTCGCCGAATCGAAGACGATAGGCGCTTTGGGCTGCATAGCCCGGAGCGCCTTTATTATTTCCCGAGGAACGCAACCATGATGGAAGAGACAATGACGATAACAGTCAGAGTGAACAAGCTGGCACTGCTGCGAGCTATCGCCAGGCGGAACATGTCCCAGAACATGCTCGCCATCAAGGTGGGCAGCAGCAGCGGCTACATCTCCCAGATCATGTGCGGAACGAGGACTCCATCGCCAAGGATGCGCGAAAAGCTCCTCAACGTTCTCGCCCCGTTGACCTTCGACGACATATTTATTATCGAGGAAAGCGACAATGGGTCAAAGCACGAATAAGCGGAAGGATAGTCAAACCGGGAAGCTCCCGATTACCGATATGCCGGTGGAAGAGACTCTCTTGATAAAACAAAGGCTGCGCAACCTTTGTGAGCTGGCCATTGCCATAGGACAGAAGCAGGGACTATTAGGTAACCACAGGAATAGTGAGATAGCAGATTCAGAAGGAGGAGAAGATGTCACCAATAAAGGGAATCTCAGAGATCGTGAGGCTGCCCTGCCTGGGAAAAATAAGGCTGGGGACCAGGGAGGAGAGGGATGACGGCACATTTCTCATCCCCGCCGACCATTTCATCTGCCCAGACGAAGTAAAGCAGGTGTTCGGTGAGAAGCCCAAAGAGCTTCGCATCATGTTTCCCACCGAGAACAGCGAGCAGTGGGCCAGCCAGTACTTCCGCCGCTACTCGCCATTGGGCAGGCTCATCTGCCGCGGTGATGGGGAGACAGCACTGGTCAGAGCCGACTTGGGTATGGAGCAAACACCGGGCAAAGGGCGTCTTCCCGAGGAGATGAAGGAGATCGCCTGCAACCCCCGCACCTGTCCCCACTACCAGTGCGGTGATTGTCGGAGGGTAATGAATCTCCAGTTTCTCCTGCCCGATTGCCCGGGCTTCGGCGTCTACCAGCTAAATACCAGCTCGTATCATTCCATGCGTAATGTCAACTCGATGGTGAATTTCACCCGCAGCATCTGCGGACGGGTCTCCATGATACCCTTATCGTTGCACCTGGTTGAGCAAGTGGTGGACCCCGAGGGATGGCCTGCTACCGCCTACGTACTTAACGTTACCTCTCCCAACTCGCTCTCCCGCATGCAAAGACTGGCTCAGGGCCCGCCCGCGGAAGCCTTGCTACTCCCACCGCCTGACAGCGAAGCGCCGGACGATATTTTCCCCCTGCCACCGGCAAGAAAGACTGAGAGCGTACAAACGCCCGCTGTTTCCAATGAGAATCTCCTCGACCTATGGGCGAGGACGAAGAACAAGATATGGCACTTCGAGATCCAGGACTCCCAGATTGCCAACTGGTTTGACAAGAACTACCACATCGAAGTCGGCCTGATGGATTTCGAGCCGCCCAGGCCTCCGTCCAAGCTCACCGCCGAAATCCTGTCCGCCTTTTGCCAGTCCATTGATCGGTACGCCGGCCGCTAGGAAATACATTTTTTAAGGAAGCGAAGTGCAAGACGAAAATGGCGCCAAGTCTGTCTTTTCCGAAGCTCTTCCCGAGCTCCTGGCCGACCATTTTCGCCACCTGAGTGAGGGGAGTGGCATCAGTGTAGATGTAATCAGGGAACGGGGATACCGGAGCCTCCTGGGAAAGTCAGAGCTTGAGAAGCTCGGCTACACCCCTGCCCAGCAGCGGGCTCCCGGTATCCTCATTCCCCTCAGGTCGGTGGACGGTAAAGAGGCGGGATTCCAGTTCCGTCCCGACCATCCCCGGACGAACAATCGTGACAAACCGGTGAAGTACGAGATTCCGTCTGGCTCTTCGCTCCGGCTCGACTGCCCGCCACGCTGCCAGAAAGAGATAGGAGACCCAAAGACTCCCCTATGGATTACGGAAGGCTCGAAGAAAGCCGACGCCCTGGCCTCTAAAGGGGCGTGCGCTATCTCCGTTACCGGGGTCTGGGGATTCAAAGGCAAAAACCAGTTCGGCGGCATCACCTTTCTTGCCGACTGGGACTATGTCGCCCTGAAAAACCGTACCGTCTACTTGGCCTTCGACTCGGACATCGTCACCAAGGAGCCGGTCCGAAAAGCTCTTGAGCATCTTGGCGAGCACGTCAAGCGCAAAGGAGCCACTGTTCAAATTATCCAGCTTCCCCAACTCGAGGGGCAGAGCAAGACGGGCATCGATGATTACCTTCTTCGCTATTCTTTACAGGACGCCGAGAAGCTGGCCGGTAATTTCAAGCTGGAAGAGACCGAGGATAAGAATCGTTTCGTCTCCGGCTTCGTATTGCCCGACGGCATAGTGGGCGAGATGGTCGTCAGCCGTGATGATGAACGTTCCTTCATGATCGTGGCCAACGGACTGGTGAGGAAAGCCTATCAGTACGAGACGGCCAAGGTGACCTATCTTCCCACCAACGATCTCCTGGTGGGAGAGGTGGTACACTTTGCCTCTACCGCCGTCCCCTATGACTCGCAGGCGCGTCTATTCAGCGAAATCAGGAACTTCATTCACCGCTACCTGGAACTGCCGGCAGACTTTGAGGAGATAAGCTCTCTTTATGTGCTCTTGACCTGGGTCTTCGAGTTCGCCCCATCCATACCATATCTCCGCGTTATCGGCGATTGGGGCACCGGTAAGACCAGGTTTCTGCAGGTAGCCGGTTCTATCTGTTTCCGCCCCATATTCGCTTCCGGAGCCACCACCCCGGCGCCGATCTTTCGCATCCTCGAACAGTTCCGGGGGACGCTGGTGCTGGACGAGGCCGACTTCAAGGACTCGGCTGCCTGGACGGAGATGGTCAAGCTGTTAAACAACGGCTACCGCCCCGGCATGCCGGTGCTGCGGGCTGACAAGGAGAACGGCAAGTGGTATCCCCGCAGCTACCAGGTCTTCGGTCCCAAGCTTATCTCTACCCGTTTCCCCTTCAAAGACGAAGCGCTGGAGAGCCGCTGCCTGACTTCCGAGATGCTGGCGCTCACCCGGGATGACATCCCCAGGGTGCTGCCGCCGACTTTCGACAGGGAAGTAAATGAGCTACGCTCCAAACTTCTTACCTTCAGGCTGGCCAACCTGACCCGGCTCAAGGGAAAGACCTTCGGTAACGAGCTGATTGAGCCGAATCTTCAGCCCCGTCTCCAGGAGATACTCATCCCCTTAAAGGCAATGCTGAACGGCGATGGGGCTATGGTTGAAGCCTTAGCAGGTTTTGTCCACCGGCTGCAGGATAGCCTATTCTCCCGGCGCCAGGAGAGCAATGCCGGCCGAGTGCTGGCGGCGATCATCGCTCTCCACAAAGAGGGTGGGGAGATTTCCAGCAAGACGATCGCGGAAAAAGCCAACCAGATGGATGAAGAGGCCCCGCCCCTCATCGCGGAAAAGATAGGCTGGCAAACCAAAAGGCTGGGGCTGGAGAAGACGAGGATACCGGGATGCGGACGCCGGGTTATCTGCTGGGATGAAGAAAAGATGAGGCACCTGGCAATACGCTACGGCCTTTCACTGGATGATTCCCTATGCCCGGAAAATCCGTCACAACCTTCACAACCTTCACGCCCAGACGTGGAGCCACGCTGTGAAGGTTCTGGTGAAGGTGTTGAAGAGGTAACGGAACCTTCACAGCCCTCGCTCTCAGATTCAGTCCAGGACTGTGAAGGTCTTTCCGGCCCTGAAGAACCTTCACGAGATTCTGAAGCTAACCGTGACGGTTGTGACAGTTGTGAAGGTTTTTGGAAGGATACGGAAGAAAAACTCGGGATGACCATTCAGCAAGCCGTAAAAATCTGGGAAGAGGCAGGTAAACCGATCATCCATCTCGGCCCCGGCGAGAACTGCTTCGGACTGGAGAAGATGCTCAGCCACCGCGACATCAACGAGCGTCACCTGGCTGCCGTCAGGGTGTGGCTGGAAGAGAGGCAGAGATGAAAGAGACGAAGAAAAGAACGCTTTACGAATGCGCCCATGCCCGGGTAAATGGCGAAAGCATCCGCTGTTGTAAAGGCTACCCGCTCAATCCCCGGCCGGGCAACGGGCACCTGGACATCAACCGGCTGGCCAGGGGACAGCGGCTGGCCTTCAAAGCTTGCCAGGACTGTCTTGATTTCGACTGCATGGGTCCGCCGGTACCGCCGGAAGAAAGGGGCTGGCTTAAAAAGAAGGTGACGAAATGACCGAGTGGCTGGGAAAACTGTACGAAAAGCTATGGCGGAAGATCGGCGGCAGACCGTGGACCGAGATAATCCGCGACGAACAGAAGCAATCGCCGCTGGTCTTTCTGCTCATCTTTTTGGGGCTGGGAATATTAGCGGGCAAGCTGGCCGGGAAATACTGGTGGCAGATACTGCTCGGCTTCTTGCTGGGCATACTCGCCGGTCATTTCTGGTGGTGAGCAACATGGACGATGACATCGTAAAAAGAATGCGGGAGCAGGAAAGGATTTTGGGAGAAATGCGCAACAACGTGCTGGGCTGGATGGACGCCCTGCTGCGCGACGCCTTCAACCCGGAAGCCTTCCTTCGCTATGCCGCCGGCATGGGGATCGACCTTTCACAGGTCCCTAACCTGGTTGGACGGCATGACGGCTTTGACCCCTACCGGGTGCTCGGTCTGGACAAGACGGCAACGGATGAAGAGGTCAAGAAACGATACCGCGAGCTGCTTATCAAGCTTCACCCTGATACTGCCGGAGTCAGGGGCACCGATTTCTTGCTTCAGCTGATGATAGCAGCCTACCAGCAAATAGCAAAAGAAAGGAGGTGGAGCTAATGGATTTGCATGAACGGACACCCGGTCAGCTGCTATTCATGGCCCTTACCGCATGGGATGCCTACTATGACGAAGTGCCGTCCGTCGACGAAGAGCGTTTCTGGCAAACGGTGGCATCCACTCTAAACCCTAGAGAGGCTCTGGTACTTGAACTGAGATTCGGACGCCGGCTTGGGTACAGCCTCACTCTCAGAGCGGTTGGTTCGGTTTTGAAGCATGAGGGTGACGGAAGCATAGGGTTGACCAGAGAAAGGGCCAGACAAATTGAATCAAAGGCATTAAGGACGTTGAGACGCCCGACCTGGTTTGCACTGTTGCTGGAAACAACCTCGGCAGACACTCGAGATAAATTACAGAGACTACGGGAGGGCACCCATGAAAGAAGGTGACCTGGAACTACTAATAGAGATAGCCCGATTCGAAGATTCCCATGATATGGAAAAAGAGTTCAAGATCGGCTGGTCGTGGCGCCACGTGCGTATCTGGCCGGCAACGCTGAGCCGCCTCTTCAAGGACGGCTACCTGGAGAACGTCTTCCGCTCCAACTCCTTTACCGGCTACAAGCTCAGCGAGCTGGGGAGAGCAACGGTCATTAGCAAGCAGCAAGAAGATTCAGCAGAGTCTCAAGCTCCCCGGCAGCTGGAAGTGGCTGAAAGCATATTCGGCGACATTATCGGCCATGACGATGTTAAAGAGCTGCTCCGAGCCTGCCTGCTGGCGGAAAAACCGGTGCACGTGCTGCTGGCGGGACCGCCGGCCTTGGCCAAGAGCCTCTTCCTCTGGGACATCGAAAGAGCCGCTGGGGAGAAAGCCATCTGGCTGGTTGGCTCGGCCACCTCGAAAGCAGGCTTGTGGGATGTTGTCTCCGAAAGAGAACCGCAGATACTGCTGATCGACGAGATGGACAAAATGAACGCCGCCGATACCGCGGCTCTGCTCTCCATGATGGAGGGCGGGAGACTGGTGCGAGCCAAGCGGGGCAGGGAACTTGATCTATCGAATCCGCTGCGGGTGATTGCTGCCAGCAACCGCCAGGGCATGCTTTCGCCGGAGCTCAGGTCGAGATTCGCCATACGAACGCTCAGCGCCTACAGCCGGGAGGACTTTCTGACGGTAGTACGAGGAGTATTAGCAAGCAGAGAAGGTCTTAGTCCCGAAACAGCGGCCGAAGTAGCGGAAAAACTCGACGGCCGTACCCAAGATGTGCGTGATGCTATCCGCGTGGCGAGGTTGGCTCCCCAGCTTGGGGTTACCCGGGCGATAAATCTGCTGATGGAAGGAAGTCGATGACGGTATCCGGGGGAAGCAAGGGGAGGGTCACCACCCGGTCCCCCACCTATAGAGGGAAAAAGCGGGGGTGCGTATTTGCTGGGTGCGTACGTGCTGACAGCAGAAAGCTCGTATTTACTGGAAACGAAGCGAAAGGAGGAATACAGCAATGATCAAGTGCACGAAATGCGATCGTGAGTTCAAGACTCCGCAGGCCCTGGGCGGGCATATGCGGGGTGCTCACCAGGAAGAGATGCAGGAAGGCGGCAGTAATCCGGATAACCCTGAAGAATCCCAAGACAACACGGAAACAAGCGAGGAGACCCGCGAGGAAACAGCGCCGGTACCGGAAGAAACAAGCCAGGCGGAGCAGATACGGAACTATATCAAGCAGGGCTATACCGTCAAGCAGATGACCAGCCGGTTCGGCTTCAGCGAGACGACCATACGCCAGGAGATCGCCAAGCTCGTCAAGCCGGAGGGAGAGGCCATCGATGACAAATCCAAGCAGCCGGATAACGTCTGGCCGGTAGTACGCAAGATGGGCGGCGGTATGGAAGTAATCTCCCCCGAGGCGGTGCTGCGCCAATACATGGGCGGCGGCACACCGGAGGAGCAGCTTGAGCTGAGGGCAATCATGAAATTCCGGGCGGCCATGCTCATGGTCATGGACCTGGTCAATGTCCAGAAGGGCACTGCCGAGGCTGATGCCAAGCGCATGGAGCCTATTCTCAGGCTCATGAAGGAGACCAGGGAAGAGCAGGACGCCGCGGCGCAACGGGCGAAAGAGTCCAATGTGGAGATCGCCGACAAGGCCGCCTACGAAACAGCCTCTCAGCTATCCCAGGTAATCTCCCAGAACAACGCCAGGATAACCGAGTCGATAAACCAGATCCGCCAGGCGATGGGCGGCAAAGAAGAGAATCCGCTCGGGCAGATGCTGAATTCAATACAGTCCCTGCAGCAGATGATGCAGATGTTCGGGGTATCCATGCCGGGTATGCCGGGACAGGCGGCCGGCGGAGGGCAACCGGCAGCACAGTGGCAGCCGCCGGCGATCACGCATCGCAAACGCAATGAAACAGAAGGAGGAGAATAAAGTGTTCGACCAGATGCAGCAGATGATGGCAACTCCGCAGGCCCGTGAGATGGTATTCAAGATGATCGCCCAGCAGGTGGCCCAGGCGCCCCCGGAGAGGCGAGAGGCGCTGTCCCGCGTCACGGTTACTTTGGAGAGAACGGAAAGGGGCATGCGCCTGGAAGTCGGCCATTCCGATGACCCGCAGGTCGAAGAAGTGGTCAGGGGCGCCATTGAAAACTGGACCGACATGCTGTCCCGCGGGTTCCAGTCGATGGGTTTCAGAGTGGAGATAGTGGATTGATGAACCAGGCAGCCGGGCCGAGAAATCCTGGTGACATCCTGTACTTCACGCGCGTGACGCTGTTCATCACGCTCCTGTGTATGGGATATACGTTGAGCCGTCCGACGCCTGCCAAGGGTAAAGAGCAGGTTCTGTTACTGCCGGCAACCACCGGAGCGGGTTCGCCAGAACAGGAGTGGGCGGACCTGCCACCGTGGCAAAGGAAAGCTTCCGAGAAAGCGATAGAGAAATATGCTGTTACCCAGGAGAAGAAGTGGCGGCGGTGGAATGAAGCCATGTTCGAGAGGTGAACCTGATGCCGATCAAGGTCGAGCGAATATTGTTCCGTATTGGCGAGGGTAGCCTGGCTGTCACATTGCCCAAGGCGTGGGTAGTGTATAACCGCCTTAAGCCGGGCGATACGGTCGAGGTTATCGTAAATGACGGTGTGCTCATCCGCGTGAAGGAGCAGCCCGTAGAGGCGAATAAGGCTGAAAGTTAGCACGGGCGTATATACGCACGTAATATCTTGACGGCAGCGGGGCACTGATATACGCTTGAACCGTAAGCCCTGAGAGCTTAGCCGGTGAAGACCGTCTCTCAGGGCTTTTTTCATTGGCAGCTCTCGGGGCTACAAGAAAAGGGGTTAGTAATCTGGACCGGAAGGGTTCAAAGCTAACCCCTTTTCCTTTTCGGCTAGGTTGCTAACCTCCTTAAAACCCGGCCGCGACCGGGTAGAGACTAATGAGGAGGTGCCCATATGGGTAAGTACGCAAGCTGGAACGAGTTCGAGAAAAACGTCCCCATTACCTACGCCGAGAAAGCCACCCCGGAAGCCTTTC
>JAQTTS010000509.1 GCA_028710655.1 Dehalococcoidales bacterium | reverse complement strand
CCAGGCGAGATTGTCAAGACTACTACAGGCTGCGGCAATCTATACATTACCGTCTGCCGAGTTGATGGCAAGCTGATAGAACTGTTCGCATCGCTGGGTAAGGCCGGTGGTTGTGCCAAGGCCCAGCTAGAGGCAATCACTCGCCTCATATCAGTTGGCACTCGGTATGGTATGCCTGAGGAAGAAATCATTGACCAACTACGCGGAATCAAGTGCCCATCACCTGGCATAGATGATGGTGTACAGGTACTGTCCTGCGCGGATGCAATCAGCAAGATACTGAAAGGCGAAATCAAGTGAAATACGTCTGCCTTTCATGCGGGAGACACTTCAGTAGTCCTGACAGATGCAGGTTCTGTGGAAGTAAACTAGAGGAGATGTGGTATGACAAGTCGAAGAAGAGCGGCAAGCAAGTTCCTGGCCCGACCATTGACAATCGAGGAGCAGACCGGAATACCGAGTGCAAAGAAGATAATGAGGGCTGAGACTACCAGACTGTATGTGTGCAAGTTCTGCGGACAGGCTGGCGGCACTATGAGGAAGATTTCTAAGGATGTCTATGCGCATCAGGAGTGCAGAGACATAGCTGCGAGGGCAGTAAGGAAGTCCTAGCTATGATAGAGATGTGCAAGTACTACACTACGACTGGCTGGCCCAACTTCTGGCCAAGGTGCGACTATCCTGGCCGTGCTCCTTACCGGCCTGGCCTGCACTGCCATTCGTATCCTGACTATCTCTGTGGCCGCCATACTGAACCCGTATCATCTGCCACTGATGAATCGGATGATACTCCACCTGTTGAAAGTCCAAAATGTCCAGAAAGTAAAAAATTCTAGACTTCACTAGATAGTCGTGTGCGCGTGGAAAAGCAGGCCTACCGTACCCCCATCGCAAACCGAGAACGGGGGTGTCCCAGGCTGCTCGAACATATGTGCTAAAAGCCTAGCCAGCGGAGGCATAATGATAATGATCTCCGTTATCGTTAGCGTTCTCGGTAATGATAATCGCTATCGTTATGGTCTCCCAGCCAGGTTTTACACGCTAACGTGTTTATGAACTCTAAACCATTTCCAAACCGTTTGCAAACTCTTCTAAACCGTTTTCCAAACCATCCAGGCATATGATGGGGGTATGAAAAACGAGGCGGTGGCGATGCGGTAGACCCAAGCGGGTGATGTCCCCGCTGGCAGGCTGAGCATACGCTGTGGAGCGTTTGGAGAACGCATGGCGTGGGAAACTAGGCCGAGTACAAAATGCTGTGCTCCAGGCTGCTGCTATGAGGACATAGCCAGCTATGGAGGCGCGCATGAAGGCATACGCACAAGGACGCAGTACATCAGCATGGCTAGACGGTGAGGTGCTAGGTCGCATCAAGGAAATAGCCGAAAGCCTTGGCATACCGTTTAGCAATCCCAACAACGTGTTGAGGATAGTGCTGGGTCTGCCGCCGCACGACGGCTACATTCACCAGCCAACGACTGGGGTCAAGTACACGCTGTCAATGGACGTGGAGGATGGCAAGGGCCAGGGCCAGTCATAGCGGCTGGCCTGGAGCACAGCATATATAGGTTGCGTGTGGGCTGCTGGGAGGTGATAAGAATGACGCACGAGCAGGCAAAGGTGGCGTTGGAGCTAATACTCCAGCAGTACAACAAGGGACTGGTTACGGAGGGCGAAAAGAACAACAGAGTATTTGAAATCCTGTACCAGGTTCTTTATCCAGAACAGTTTGAGCAGGCTTAGTGCCTGCCAGCAGCCCATACGATTCGCACTCCCCTATTGACAACTGACGTGACTGTGTGCTATCATACAGACAATCGGCTTATGGCATGGCAACTGCCAAGCTAATAAGAACGGAGGTTTGGAATGGTAGACACAGCAACCCCAGTCCAGGAACAGCCCATAGTGCTGCTATCCGAGGGCGAACTTCAGGCCAAGCTGATTGAGTTGGCAAGCAAGGGCGACTTCAAGGCCATCATGAAGCTGACTCAGGAGCAGGCCAAGGCCACCAAAGCGCATGAGCAGGAACTGAACGAGGCCAAGCTCAAGGCACTGGCTGGCAAGACCGAGTCGGTCAGGGATGCCATCAACAAGGTCATCGCCAAGTTCGTTGAGCGCGGAGAGCTTGACCAGGCGGACGGCGTCTGGTACAGTCGGGACTTCAACAACGGAGACCTGATTGAGTGCAAGCTGACCAAGACAGTCGCCAAGAAAGCCAGCGCAGGCGGGCATGGCGGAGGCGGTGGCAAGAAGTTCGACATCAAGACCGAGGACATCCTCGCCGAGGTAGGGCATCTGAACTTCGGAGACGGCACGAGTGGCACTATCAAGGCTGGCGAGAAGTACGCTGGCCAGCAGGTCAAGGCGGCCTGGGACTCCAGTGCGGACAAGAACTGGAGGTACGGTATCAGGGAGGCCCTGCTCAAGTACAAGGGAGTCGTGTAGGACTCGAACACAGACAGTAGGTAGCACACAGTCACGGAAGGGGTCAGGTAAGTTGCC
>JAQTTS010000508.1 GCA_028710655.1 Dehalococcoidales bacterium | reverse complement strand
GATATGATAGAGACGATGCATCACTCGAACGGCGTGGGGCTGGCGGCGCCCCAGGTCGGAGTACCGCTGCGGGTGATAGTAGTCCAGATGCCGGACGAGGAACCCATCGCCATCATCAACCCTGAAGTCGTTAAACGCAGCGGGGAGCGGGAGGTTAGCGAAGCCTGCCTGAGCGTACCGGGCTACGGCGGCGAGATTAAGCGCTCACTCTCGGTTACGGTAAAGGGCCTCGACCGTCAGGGAAAGGCGTTCCGGATTAAAGCAAACGGCCTGCTCGCCCAGGCCCTCGAGCATGAGATCGACCACCTGGACGGGACGCTGTTCATCGATCATATCGAAAGCCCGGATAAGCTGTACCGGGTCGAGCCCGAAGCTGAGGCGGAGGGGATGTAAAGCCCGGACCTTGCCTGATTATTGCTGTTTCATGCGACTGCCCAGTCCAAAAATCAAGTTCAGACTTCGTTAGGAATAGGTAATACCACCATGAAGACGCTCTTTCAATGTGATTTCGACGGTACCATTACCTTTGAAGACATCAGCTTTCTGATACTGGACACCTTCGGCGACAAGGACTGGAGGCGGATGTTTCAGGAGTACAAAGACGGCAAGATATCGGTGGGTCGCTTCAACACCCTGGCCTTTGCCACGGTTAAAGCGGATAAGGAGACCCTGCTCAAGCTGGTCAAGGAAAAGGCGGAGCTACGGCCGGGACTAGCCAATCTGCTCGAATGCTGCCGCCGCAAGGGAATAGAGTTTACCATCGTCTCCAACGGCCTGGACTTCTATATCCGGGCAATCCTCGAAGACATCGGGCTGGAGAATATCAGGGTATTCGCCGCCAGGACCGGATTCGGCTCCAACGGCGTCGAGGCCCGCTACCTGGGACCGGGAGGCAAAGATATGGAAGAAGGCTTCAAAGAGGCTCACCTCAAGATGTTTCAGGAATCGGGCTACCGCGTCATCTACGCCGGCAACGGTACCTCCGACGCCCCCCCGGCGCAGCAGGCCTATCACATCTTCGCCACCGGCGACCTGCTGGCCTACTTCCGGAAGAGAAAGGTCGCCTGCACTCCCTTCGATGACTTAAACGACATCGCTAACGGTCTCGAGCTGCTGCCCCTCTAAACACTTCCGTTGGTACCGTGCTGATGCAACCCGCTTTTTTCACCCGGCGTGTAATTTATGTCAACCATATTACTGGGTAAAACCGGCCGGGATTAAGCTAAAAGCTACTAACGGCTCCGCTCGCCGAATATCCTAGTGCCTATCCGAACGATATTGGCCCCTTCCTCGATGGCAACCCGGTAGGAATTGGTCATTCCCATAGAAAGGTAGCGCATATCAACACCGGGCAAGCCGAGGCTCCGCATTTCATCGTATAGCTTCTTCGTTTCCCGGAAATACGGCCGGGAGTCTTCCGGGTCTCCCCACATAGGCCCCATCGTCATCAACCCCTCTACCTTAAGGTTCGGGCAGTTTGAAATCTCTTTAATCACCACACCAGCCGCTTCCGGAAAGAGTCCTGTCTTCTGGCTCTCCCGGCCGCTGTTTATCTCAATCAGCACCGGCATAACCTTGCCGATGCCGGCACACCTTCTGTCAATCTCCCCGGCCATCTCTATAGAGTCAACGGTCTCAATCATATCGAAGAGCCTGACCGCCTTGCCCACCTTGTTTTTCTGCAGGCTGCCGATAAAATGCCACTTCACCCTCCCCCCGATGACACGATAGACCTGCTCCGCCTCCTGGAGGTAGTTTTCACCGATAATCCCTACCCCCGCCTCAATCGCCTCCAGGATCTCCTCCGGACTTCTTGTTTTAGCCGCCGCCACCAGCTCCACCCCCTCCGGCAGCTCGCTCAGAATCGCCTTTACGTTTTCCGCAATCGTCATAGTTACGCCCCTTGTCTCCCTGTTGCTTAAAGTCAGCAACATTTTAGCACTTTCTTGACACCATTCAAATAAAGTTATATCATGATAATGGACATAGGTCCATAAAAAGCCTATTGTGAACATAGGTTAAATACAGTAAAGGATAAGAATAATCATGGGCAGAATGCCGAAGTGGCGCTGTGTAGGCTCAATACCCGAAGTAACCTTCTTCAAACCGGTGGGAATACCCTACCGGCTTCTCGAAGAGGTGTGCCTCTCCGTAGAGGAAGCGGAGGCAATCCGGCTCAAAGATCTGCAAGGCCTGGAGCAGGCGGAGTGCGCCCGGAAAATGAACGTTTCCCGGCCTACCTTTCACCGGGTGCTGGGCTCCGCCCGCAGCAAGCTGGCCGACGCCCTCCTCAACGGGAAGGCGATACGCATCGAGGGCGGCACTTTCGAGATGGCAGTACGCCCCTTCTACTGTATCAACGGACACCGATGGGGCGTTCCTTTTCAGGATATGATAACCAACCCGCCCCGGATATGCCCCACCTGTGAAACACCGAACATTATGCCCGTCCAGCCGCATCAATCGGGCCGGGGGCGGCGCGGACAGGGAAGACAGCAATTGGGA
>JAQTTS010000507.1 GCA_028710655.1 Dehalococcoidales bacterium | reverse complement strand
TCCACCCCAGGCAGGCTAGGAATAGGCACCTCGGCCCCCGCCTCTGCTTTTGGCGTCTGGGGAACCTCCACCTTTATGGGCGGATATGTAGGCATTGGCACGACGGCACCGGAACATAAACTCGTAGTCAGCGGCGGGCATTTAATCGTATCAAATCTGACGGCAGCGGATAGACAAGTCGTTGATATTACAACGGATGCCTCAAATAATGCGATCATTGGAGCATCATACGCAGGATCGTCGTCATTCACTAAACTAATTTTACAAACAAACTCATCTGACCGTCTGACAATAGATACCGCCGGCAGAGTAGGCATCGGCACCACCACCCCTGACGCCCTGACACATATCTGGGGTTCCCACGCCACCTCCACCCTGACCGTTCAGCAAACCGGCTCTGGCAACATCGTTGACTTCAAGTCCACCTCAACCTCAATCTTCACTCTGAAGAACGAAGACATGTTGAAATACCGCTCCGGCCTCACCCAGACCTTTGGAAACCTGAATGACTTGATCCTGGATGACTTTGAAGACAACAGCGTTTCCAACTGGACTGCATCCGACTCAACCTATTCCCCCGTATCTGCCACCACCACTTACTTCAGGGTGGGCGACTATGCCATGGCAATGAGAAGCGCTTCCGGCTCCAGCAATCTGGACACAGCCACCTCCGTCCCCTCCACCGTTGACTGGTCAAGCTACGAACGCCTGAGCTTCTGGATAAAGGCAATCTACACCACCACTTCCACTGACGCCACCACCACTCAGCTTGTCTCCTTCCAGTTCTCCACCGGAACAGCCCAGACCCAGAACATCACCATCAAGGAAATGAACCAGTGGCAGTATGTGGAAGTGGATCTTTCCCAGTATGCAGGCAGATCCAGTGTCTCCTGGATGGGCTTCAGGATAGACCGGGACTACGGTTCCCCAACCCTTTTCATAGACCATATCCGCCTCTACGATTCAGACCTCCAGGCAGGAGAAATGTTTGTTGACTCCCAAGGCAACCTTGTTGTCTGGGGCCAGAAGTCAGTGGAGATAGGCAGAACATCTGCCGGCCAGGACTCTTTGCCCTCGATCAAAGCCGGCACAGCCATCGTTGAGCTCAACCAGCCACTCTCCGTCAACGTGGGAGGGGACGTGGGATTTGACTACGACATTGTCTTGACTAATACTGGGCTGGCCCAGATTACGTCGGCGGGACCAATGAAGATTTCAGCCGGGGATGAAAATCATTATGAAAATCTTACTTTGACCACCGGCGGAACCGGAGATGTCATTATGGACATTGTTGATTCCAAGCTGGGGTTTAAGGTCTTGGGTTCTTCTTCTGGCGGGTACGTGACCAGGGTTACTCCGGCCGGCGACTTTGAACTATCCCAGGATTTCTCCACCTTTGGAGGAAACATTACCTTAAATCAGTTAACCACTCCTTCAGCTCCTACTTATTTGTCTACTTCTACCGATGGTTCCTGCGCCAATTCAACATATTATTATCAGATTACAGCAGCCAATGGTAATGGCGAAACAATTTCTTCTGCCACCACCAGTGTTTCCACTCAGGCCGCTTCCACTGTGATCAATCTTTCCTGGGTGCCGGTCAATGGAGCGGAAGGATATTATTTTTACCGCAGCGCCAGCGCCACGGCTGATTCTGGAGATACTGCCTCCTCGACTTATGTTACCGCCACTTCTAGCAGTTATGCTGATGATTGTTCAGGAGATACCAGCAGAAGTATTCCTTCTTCAAACACCACCGGAGGAAGCTTGACTACCACCGGAGCTGTTTTGCCTTCGACAACTGCAAGTTTTGCCATAGGATCAGCTTCTTACCAATGGGCAAATGTTTATGCAGCCACAGGCACCTTTGGGGCCTTGACCGCTTCAGCCACCACCACCATTGATACCACTGCCGGAGCTCTGATTCTTAACCCGACTACTTACGTCGGAATTGGAACCACCACTCCGGCTTCGACTTTGGGAGTTTGGGGAACTTCCACCTTCATGGGAGGAAATGTCGGCATCGGCACAACTACTCCTTCTGAAATGTTAAGCATCAAAGCTGTTTCTGCCAGCGCTATTTTTGGCACATATTCTTCTTCTTCCGCTGTCGCTTTGTATGTAGCGGCTGACGGCAATGTTGGCATAGGAACAACAGCGCCAGGATCTTACAATATGAAAAGTTTTGTCATATACAAAACTGGCGCTGATGTAGGAATGACAATAGCAAGCGACAATAACAGGTCCGGCATTATTTATTTTGCTGAC
Source organism: Dehalococcoidales bacterium (assembly GCA_028710655.1). The sequence continues at coordinate 244 of JAQTTS010000507.1, read as the reverse complement.
GGCACCAGCGGAACTGACTCGTATAGAGGACACATTGCATACAATCACAGTGATGATTCAATGGGTTTTGGGACAGCAGCAACAACAAGAATAACGATAAATTCTTCCGGCTACCTTGGCATCGGCACCACCACCCCTGACGCCCTGACACATATCTGGGGTTCCCACGCCACCTCCACCCTGACCGTTCAGCAAACCGGCTCTGGCAACATCGTTGACTTCAAGTCCACCTCAACCTCAATCT
>JAQTTS010000506.1 GCA_028710655.1 Dehalococcoidales bacterium | reverse complement strand
ACACGAGGTAGACGTGCTCTTTATGGAATCGTTTCCCGTGCAGGTTGGAGTCCACATTCAAGGTGGATTGAGGGACGGCTGCACTACTTTCCGCGATGCTGTGGTGACACGGGAAGGCAACACAATCAATATCGAGATAACGGTGCAGAAGCCGAAGGACGCGGTATGCCCTGCGGTATATAATTTCTTTGAGGAAAACCTGAACCTCGGCAGCGATTTCACCGCGGGCGCTACCTACACCCTGAAGGTTAATGACTACATTACTACGTTCGTAGCGCCATAGCTCGCTGATTTCTAACACGGTTACTAAAATTGTTTGAGGAGGCGTAATGAAAAAATCGGCATGGATTACCGCCGCTGCATTTCTGATACTGGCCGTTGCGTTTACCGGATGCTCCTCTCCTGCCGTGCCGCCGGCAGGAGTAACTATAACTGGTATGGTGGAGGTTATCGGCGCCGTTACCCCGGACCGGACAGACGAGCAAAGGCTTACCTATGAGATAACATTGGAGAACAATGGAACAGAACCCGTTTATGTTGATTACATACAGCCGACACTAAATGATGCCATCGTTGACAGAGTGCTGGACGAAGACCTGAAAGTCAACGTTGATAGTGCAATAGAGCCGGATGGTTATCTTACTATCGAAGACGCTTTCCGGTTTGATGCCAGCGGTCTCTCCAAGCAGGATATAGAGGCAATAGGTCATTTAATTACCAATATCAGAGTCTCTACTATCAACGTGCTGGATTTGCCGGGAAGGGGAGTAAGATAACATGCGGACATCCGTTATACGATGAATCCACTGCTCCCCAGAACCCTGAGATTGCTTTTCCCCGGGTTAAAAGGCTCTTTTATCTTTGAACGGCAGCACGTTGTATTGCCGTCAAAGCCAGCCAGCCTTAACCTTTATATCCACTTGCCTTTCTGCCGCAACATCTGCCATTTCTGCCCGTATGTAAAATTTCCCTATAATCCTGAGATGAGCGCCACCTACCAGGATGCCTTAATAAAAGAGTTAGACAGCTATAAACGACTCTGGGGTGACGTAAATATTGAATCGGTCTACTTCGGTGGCGGCACGCCGTCCCTGACCCCTGAAATAGTGGAGAGAACACTTTCCTGGATATCCGGTAATTTCCATTTAAGCCGTGAGGTGGGTGTTGAAATACACCCGTTAGACGTCTCCGATTCACTTATCAGTTCATTCAAGCATAGCGGCGTCACCATGGCCAGCCTGGGCATTCAAAGCTTCAATGACAGGCTTCTGAAAGTGCTGGGACGCGGTTACGACGGCAAAACGGCTATACAGGCTTGCGAGCGGCTTTTTCAGGCCGGGTTTGACACTGTGGATGTTGATCTCATATTCGCCATTCCGTCTCAAGAGGTGCGGGAAGCCGTGAATGACATCGAGATGGCCTGCAGGCTCGATGCCGACCAGATATCTTCTTATCCCCTGATACCTTTCGCTTATACGCCAATCAAGGCATACCTGAAAAAGGAGGGCTTGACCTTACCCTCATTGCGCATGGAAAAGCGTATGCTAAATGCGATTGTGAAAAAAGCTTCGGCTGCCGGCTATCACAGGACTTCAATCTGGAGTTTTAACCAGCCAGAGACGGCTCGATACACCACCGTCACGAGGGATGCCTTTATCGGCATCGGCGCGGGGACTTCTTCAAGAATAGGAGACTATTTCTGGCTGAACACCTTCTCCGCTACTGATTATACCAAAGCTATGGCAGATGGCGCGTCGCCGCAGGCTCTGGCTACCCGATTGAATGAAGGGGACAAGATGGCGTACTGGCTCTTCTGGCAGTTCTATAACACGGTGATAGATACCGATACCTTCCGGTCTACGTTTGGCAGAGAAATGCCGTACAGGGTAAAAGCCCTCCTGTCGTTAATTTGTCTACTTAGCATGGCTCATCAAGAAGGAACCACCGTCCGGCTGACTGATACGGGGGCATATCTTTTTCATCTTATCGAGAAAGGATACACCCATGCCTATCTGGAAAAGTTATGGCAAGCATGTTTCAGTGAGCCGTGGCCACGCAGGGTACTCCTTTAAATCTTGTGTTTATCAAACCAAACGCGCCAGCCGACTGTTAATATTAGCTTGAACTCTGTGGTTTAATCATAGTACCCTTGAGGATTCTCTCCAGCTCTTCCACATACCTTGAAAAAGCCTCTCGACCTTTTGAAGTAACCCAGATACGGGTCTTTGGTTTCTTCCCTTCGAAGCTTTTATCTATTGATACATAACCCGTGTGCTCGAGGGTAGATAAGTGAGAACTCAAGTTTCCGTCAGTAAGATTAGCCAGATCTTTCAGGCTAACGAAATCCATACTTTCCCCAACAGGCAGCGCCACAAGGGCTGCCATAATGTGTAAGCGTGATGGTTGATGAATAAGTAATTCCGATTCAAGCATATGTTTCTTCCGTATGTTGGAATGTTTCACTTCATAGTATTTGCGGTCGAAGAAATGAAGTCAATTTAATCCAAGTCGT
>JAQTTS010000505.1 GCA_028710655.1 Dehalococcoidales bacterium | reverse complement strand
ATCGAGAGCTACTGGAACTAATAGGGTTTGCCCGGAACGTAAATAGAGCATTAAGAAAAGAGGAAGTGATTTGAGGTTATACCGATGACGAAAAGAGCCGCCGTCTTTTCCCTCTTAGTGCTGGTAAGCCTGTTCATTACCGGCTGCTGGCCGACAGCACAGTCAACGCCGGTCACACCTGACCTCGAAGGAGAGACCCTCAATCTGTACGGTGTTGACCCGTCCACCCTCGATCCGGCACTCTCCGGCGATACCACATCCCACGAATATATCATACAGATATACAGCGGATTGCTCCGGCTCGGCGATAACCTCGAGCCGGTAGCGGATATCGCCCGGGAATGGCAGATCAGTAAAGATGGCACTACCTACACCTTCTCTCTTCGGGATGATGTCCGGTTTCAAGACGGCAGGAAGGTCAAGGCCGAGGACTTCAAGTACTCCTGGGAAAGGGCCTGCCATCCCGCAACCGGTTCACTGACGGCGAGTACCTATCTGGGCGATATTGTCGGGGTAAGCGAGATGCTGGCCGGTGAAGCACAGGAGATCAGCGGCGTTAAGGTTATTGACGACCACACCATGGAGGTAACCATCAATGCGCCCAAATCTTACTTCCTGGCCAAGCTGACCTACCCCACCTCCTTCGTGGTTGACCGGAATAACGTATCATCAGGCGGCGAATGGTGGCGCCGGCCCAACGGCACCGGGCCTTTCAAGTTGAAACAGTGGCAGAACAACACCCTGCTTATTCTGGGCAGGAATGAGCTCTACTACGACCAGCCGGCTCAGGTCAGCCTGGTTGTTTTCCAGCTATATAGCGGCGTGCCGATGCATATGTACGAAAAGAGCGAAATCGATGTCACCGGCGTCTCCATGTACTATATCGATAAGGTTACCGACGAACGGGGTCCCTTCTATCAGGAACTGATGGTCACCCCCGAGTTGAGCTTTTTCTACCTCGGCTTTAACACCAACAAGCCTCCCTTTGACGATGTGCTCATCCGGCGTGCCTTCACACACGCCGTCGATAAGGAAAAGCTGGCCTCTCTGGTCTTCCGGGACATGGTAGAGCCAGCCGGCGGCATTCTGCCACCGGGTATACCGGGCTACAACGACAGCCTCAAGGGATTGGAATATGATGTCGAACTCGCCCGGGAACTGATTGCCGGGTCCCGATACGGCGATGTCGCCAACCTGCCGCCGATCACCATTACCACATCCGGGGAGGGGGGAGGAATATCCAGCGACCTGGAAGCGATTATCTACCAGTGGCAGCAGAACCTGGGCGTAGAGGTAGAGGTAAGGCAGCTGGAATCGAAACGGTTCCTTTATCATATCAACGAAGAGGCGGACGAGATGTTTTTCTACGGCTGGATAGCCGACTACCCTCACCCGCAGGACTTCCTCGATGTCCTGTTCCATACCGGAGCTGAGAACAACAACGGCGGGTACAGCAACCCCGAAGTGGATGCCCTGCTCGATATGGCCAACACGGAGATGGATGATGAGTTAAGCCTGGCCCTCTACCGTCAGGCAGAGCAGGAGCTGGTCAACGACGCCGCCTGCCTGCCCCTGTGGTTCGGACAAAACTACGCTCTGGTCAAGCCTTATGTCGAGGGGTATCAACTCAACCTGATCGGCTTGCCCGCACTAAAAAACGTCTCCATTAGGCCTCACTGATTCCCCGTACCATAGCGGCGGAGGGGGTGGGATTCGAACCCACGGTCGCTTGCGCGACAACGGTTTTCAAGACCGTCACCATAGACCACTCGGACACCCCTCCTAGCTTCATATTTTGCCAGCAAGACCTGATATAAATGGCTTTTGCTACGAATTTGCTACTAATTTTTCATTTCCCGGCACATTCATTATGCCCTAGCTGCAAAACATCGTCAAATTGCTTAGCCGCTGCTTCTTGTAATCCAGGGGACACATGGGAATAAACATCAAGCGTGATTGCTATTGTGCTGTGCCCTAATCTTTCCTGAACTATACGGGGATGTACTCCTGCTTTAAGCATTAAAGACGCATGGCTATGTCTAGCGTCATGCAGACGTGATGCTGATATGCCACACTTTTTAGCTAAATTAGACCATGCCCTCGTTATTGTATCAGGACGAATTGGGGAACCGTCACTTTTACTAAAAACAATGTCGCTGTCCCTTAACAGACTACCGTCCAAAATCCTTTCAGCTGTCATTTTCTCCCTATATTCTCGCAGTACTTGGATAGCAGATCGAGATAATGCTACCATTCGACGCCCCTTAGCACTCTTGGGCTGACGGAAAATATAAGAACCATCACGCAACCGATGTATCGACCGAGATACGGATATTCCACCTAATAACAAGTCAACATCTGACCATCGGAGCGCCAGCACCTCCGAACGTCGCAATCCGGTAAACAATATTATGTAATATAGATGGAAATAGGGTGTTTGTTTAGCTGCCTCAAGAAACATCCGCATTTCAACTTCATTCATTATACTAATGTCAGATGGTTGGTATCGTGGTG
>JAQTTS010000504.1 GCA_028710655.1 Dehalococcoidales bacterium | reverse complement strand
CATCGTCATAGCCAAACGTGTAATACTCGCACTCATCAAGGGCATTCTGGACGATGTCTCTGATTGCTTCCCACTCTCCCCATTCCTGCCGCCAGGTGGAGGTAGGTCCGATGATGATAATCTGCCAGCCCTGGGGCTTCCATTCGGCTTCGTATTCGTCCATGGTCAGGACTTTCGGGGGTGCAGTGGTTACTGCCATAACCGTTTCCCCCTCGCCCTGGCAATAGCACCTAGAAAAGCCGAGTCAATCCTGTCGCGGTACCCGATATCATCAATGGTATAAGCCAGATACTCTGGGCTATCAGGAAGAAACTCGAGTTTATCCTTCGACTTCAGGGAGCGCGTGCCCTCAGGGATTATTGCCGGATATTTCTCCTTCAAATAGCGTTGCCTTTCCTCCTTTGTCCAAGGACCGAGATGTTTAGCGCGTGCCGCCATGATAGCGGCTTGCTCGGCGGTGTACCGGCTCTCTTTATCCGGAGCGAAGGCATCTCTGAATCCAAGAAGTGTGAAATACCTGCCGGTCTGGGGCTCCCATATCCAGCCGGTGGCGGTCTCCACCCAGGCGTGCCCCATCCGGCGGCCGCCGCTGAATACCGTACCGTGTATCAAAGTCCCTTCCTCTTCCTTGATCAGGAATCTCCAGGCGTCGGCATAACAGGTGCCGGTCTGCGCCACGTTTTTACCGCCGGCTAACAGTCCCACACTCTCGGCATAGTCGAGAACGCTATCTACAAACGCCCTGGACGGCTTTTCAGTGGTACGCTGGGGGACACCCGGCTTGAAGAAGCCCTGCTCGAACATCTCTCTGGCATCCTCGTCCCACCACTCGGCGATAGTCTTGCCGGTACGGTTATCGGTGAGCCATATTCCCAGCCGGTCCCGCTCCTGCCAGGCTTCTACCGTCACATCATGCCTGGTCGGCTTTTTAGCCGTTGAAGGCAGTCTTTGGGGCTGGGCTGAGCTTCCCCATAATTCGTCGAGAATCGAGGCTCTTGGGTCGCTTCGCTTTATTTTGACCTTCCAGCCTGCATCCATGTCCTTCTTCTCTGCCTTTTTCAGCAAGTCGTAAACAAGGGTCCTGTCGGACTCAAATTGCAGGAACACATCTTTCTTGGGGTCGTCCGACCTGGTGAGGATGATATTCCCTGTCCTGTCCGTCTCCAACTCGTAGCTGTCCGTTGACTTCCGTGACGACACCTGGGGCAGAAACGCCGGCTTCTCTCCCGGCTCTTCGAATGCTTTGCCGGTGAAGTCCCTGGCAATACTCACCGTAAGGGTTCCCAGTAGGAGGAAACCCGCCAGGATGAACATCATTGAAAGCCAATCCGGGGCTACCGGTATTTCCTCGAAAGGTAAGAAATCCACGGAAGCTGTGTCTCCCGGCGCTATACCATCAAGCTCGCCGGCATTGACCTCGATGAAATAGCGGGCGAGCTGGGTGCTGGTGACCAGGTAGCCAGGTTCAACATTGCGGTAGACCTCAATAATCGTTAGGTCCTCTGAAAGAAAGACGATATCGAGAGGGAAAAGCATGGGCACGGTAGTTACATGGATGGTCTGTTCAAAGCCCAGATCAAAGAGCATTCCAGTGCCGGGCAATATGCTCTCCACGCCGCCCAGGCCGCCGGTCAGCTCCTGCGGCATGTTGGCCACAGCACACTGCCACTGCTTATCCAGTATGATTACAGTCGCTTGTCCCGGCATTATTCATCATCTCCAGAGGCTTCACTGATATCCCCCTCCGTAGCCTCTCTGGCTCCCGGCCGTGGTAACCTACTGGCGCCAGCCTTCAGTCGATCTATAAAGCCGTCAGCCATCTCCCGGGACCAGCCTGCCTCGGTAAGTGACCTGGTCATCCTTTCCTGAACCTCAGGGTCGGAAACGTCGCCTGGTCCTATCAACAGGAGAGTCTTCACTATCATCATGCACTTCAGGATGATTGAAAACTCCATCTGGCAGGATGGGTTCTCCCGCTGGACGAGGTCACGAATTATCCACCGGTCTACGGTCGGGTTGTTGGCCAGGACCTTCTCGATGTCATCTCTCCATTTCTCCATCAGCTACCTCCTTCTCGTATCCGGGATTCTCTTGACGCCGTTAATCTTGCCCTCCAATCCCATCTGCCTGGACTCGAAGTCCGCTGTGCCGATGTCTGACCCGCCGAACATGGCCAGGTCGAAGTTGCGGTGCCAGCGTGCCGATGCCTTGAAATCGGTCTTTTCTTCAAACTTCTTGCCGCGGCTGACCTTTGGTTTCATACCGGGTGGCGTTATCGCCGACATGCCATTGAGGAAAGATTCGCTGGTCGTATCCTCCCGGTAGTTGATCGGGGCATTAACCCCGAACTCTTCATGATTGGCGTATTTACCCATCCTGTTTTCCTCCTTGCCACAGCTTCCGGTACCACTCCTTCTGTTCCTCACCCGACACCTTGCGATACCGCATAGTGGTAGTAATGCTCTGATGTCCCAAATGCTCCTGCAGCAGCCTGATACCGTCCCCCGAGTCGTTTTGCTT
>JAQTTS010000059.1 GCA_028710655.1 Dehalococcoidales bacterium | reverse complement strand
CAAATATAATGCTCTTGTAGTAGCACTAGAAGTTTCATACATAATCCCAGTAGTACAATTAAAATTATTAAAATCTAACGTACCAGCAATAAGTTGTATAATATTAACAACACTCAAATCATCTAATAGAGTATATGTACCTCCAAATCCTCTAAATATAATATTATAAAATTGGTTTCCACCTAAAGAAATAGTATGGTTACCTCTACCATAAAAAGAATCTCCTATGTTATTGTGAACGTAAGTTGCAGTTGATGGTATAGTTAATGAACCATAAAAACGATTACCATTATGTTGAATGGTAATTGTCCCACTGAAAGTGATGTTCTTCCCAACTCTCATCATATCCATCGTCACATCATGGCTGCAACTTACATCATCCTGTGGGAGGGGAACTCTGCTTGTCCACATGGTAGCATCCGACCAGTTGCCAGCTTTGGTTGAGGTTTGAGTTGCAGGTTCAGTAAAAACAATGCCTGAGTTTCCCCCGCAGTCGCCAACGATCTGGGTGGATAAATCCCAGCTAGAAGCCCCCGCGCCCGTAATGTCCATGAAGTCCACATTGTTCATGGTCAGTGTGCCTGCACCGGTAGCATTTACAGGAGTCCCCAAAACACTTGACTGTAATAAAACCCTTTGTGTTTGGGTACAGGTAAAATCGTTGAAGAAGGGTGCAACATTCAGGGTGATTTCACTAGCAGAATCAAACCCCGAATTGGAGGTAAAAAAGACATCATCGGAAGAAGTGGGTACAGATGCACCCCCGGAACCGCCATCAGTTTCAGACCACTTGGAAGTGTCATTCCAATTTGTGGAACCTGCGCTACTTATCCTGTATCGGTTCGCCATCTAACACCTCCTTCACATACTTGATGGAATCCTCTACCGAAAGCTCCCTAGGCTGGAGGTTTACCCACTTGGAATACAACCTGTCACCCATAAAAACAGCTTCATCCTTGCTGTCCATCAGGTTTGTAAGTTCCCCCAGAGCATCGGCTTCTTCCAAAACCTCAAACTCTTTAGACAAGACCAAATCTTTAGTCCGGGCTATCCCATAACCTTCTTTGTCATTGTAGAGCAGGACTTCCACATCCTTGCAGGCTTTGGGAGTTGTCCCGTGCCAGCCGGGAGAGTAGAGTATTCGGGAACCATCGGGCATGGTTGGAATTAAAAACTTAAAGTATTTCATATCGCACCTTCCTAATTCAAATACATGAAGGTAACACCGTCGCCGTTGACGGTAGAATCAATATAGACTTTGCCCAGGTCATCAATCGGGAAGCCGATCCGTTCCCCAGCATTAAGGGGTACGCCTCGCCGTGTGGCTGAAGCGGCTACCACGGTAGACCCGCCGACCACGACCACGCCGGAGTTGTCATCCTCGGCCACAATAACCACGTATTTGCAGGGCGTTGATGCCGCTAAAGCCTCAGCAGTTCCGGCTGCGGCTACTACCTTGCGGTTATCGGCAATAGCGGATATATTATGTCCGATCTGAGATTCAGACGAGGTTATTACCTTCCCGTCATCATCCACGGCCAGCCGCTTGGGGCCGCCGCTGGTGCTTTCACCGGCTATCTGGGTTGCAAATTTATCACCTTCAGTTATAGGCATGTCTATTTACCTCCTTCCTGGATGTCTACCTTAACATTCCGACAACTCCGGACGATTAAGGCGGCGATGTCGGGTATGCTATCCGCCTTCAGACGCTTCAGATCGTCGGGATCTATGTCCATCTCTCCGGACAGGATTATTTTTACTTTTGGCATATCAGGCCTCCCTCTCAATACAAATTAGATTGGGTAAGAGTATCCAGTTATTTTGCTTTACCGCGTCCGTTATTACCTCGCGGATGACGGCCATTCCGGGCTTGCACTTCACCCGCATGTAGAGCAGTTCGCTGTCTGTTCGGTGCTGGACGGGGAATATCCAGCAGGCATCCGGGCGGTACCGGTAAATTGAGCATTTGTTGTCTTCCAGGAAGGGGCAGCCTTGGGAGCAATCAAAATAAAGCGTCCCATCCTCTTTTTTGTGCAGCTCCGGCACCTTTATCCCGCCTCTATCCATCCGTTTTATGTCATGCTGGGCAATGGGTACCTGAGAATAATGGCAGCACAATCCACAGTTGCCCGGAGGGCAGTCCAACAGATCGTGTATAATGCGGACCGTCGAGGGGTTATACTTGTAAGGAAGAGGGATGTCAGTATCCATCAGCTGCTTGTAGGCGTCCGCCCAGAACTCGTCATTGTCAACGACATCCTTGCCGTTCCATCTGGCATACAGCCGCGCCTCTCCCGGTGTTAGTTCTTTCAATTTCGCTCTCCTTTATTGTGCTTGCAGGCTCTAGGAGAAAGGCCAGCCCGTATTGCAGAGCTGGCCTTAAAATTAGAGGCTGCAAACTTAGACGTTAACAGGTCTAGGTGTTGTGGATCAGGATGGCCGTCCGGGGATCTCCGAAACCCCGTTCGAACCGGGCATCAATGCCGTAGAGAAAGGTCTTGTTCAGGAAGACATGTGAATCGGATGGATTGTCCACCTGATTAAACTCCGGATTCTGGCGGTTCTGGAAGATCAAGGGTTTGACCTCTTCCGTAGTGCAGAGCACGAACCAGTCGTCGGTGTCAGCGTCAATCCAGGGGCTGGAGATGATCTTCTTCACGAACTCGGCCTCAGTCCGGGCCTGACCGGAGTAATCGCTCTTCAGTGCCTCCTTGATGAGCATATACATCGCGGGGCTGCAGACGATGGTGTCCGGGACCAGGTTCATTTTCTTTCCCCAGTCATCACAAAAAGAAGCCATCTGCACCACGGCGGCGGAGATGCCGGCGCGGATCTCGGAGGCGCTGTCAGAGTAACTGCCGGAAAGAATGTTGTCAATGGTGCCGGAATCCCCGATCTTGCGGGTATCATGGAAGAAGTAAGACCCGTCATAGGCCGCTATGCTCTCGCCGTCATCCAGGAGGGAGAACATATACTCATTGATGAATTTTAAGTATGAGCGGGCCAGACTGCGAACCCGGATCGGAATATGTCCCAGCTTATTGTCCTTGATGGCGTTGCGCTCGACTTCCAGCGTAGCTTCCCAGTCCTTGTTGGTCAGGGTGTAATCAAAAGGACGCAGTCCGTTAAGTTTTCTTTTGTCCTTCCATTCCTGCATTGGGGGAGCGGCACCGAGCCAGTTGTAAGACTCTTTCTCGGTGTCTGAGTTAAACACCGTAGCAATGTCCTGCCAGTCGCCAATATTGGCACGCAGGTCACCCAGGGCCGTCATGAATACAGCCCGGGCATTAGTACGAATTGCTGCAAGGGTATCACTATTTACTAACATCTATCTTTACCCCCTCTTCCTGGTTACAGTCAGATTAAAGCCGGTGACAACCGCGTCGCAGGCATCATCATCCGCTGTAGTGCCGGTTACTTTCATGTAATACTGTGCGTTAGCCGCTACCGTTGAGGCCGCTGCCAGGGTTTTGGTGGAAGCTACCAGGGTATCAGCTTCAGCCTTGACCTGGGTAATAGCGCCAATATCGGTGTCCGTGGTGCCGCCTGCTTTGGCTACGGAGCTATAGAGCGCGCAATCGAGAGTGGTAGCCTTGCCGGAACCACCCCCCAGGCCAGCATTAACCTGGTAAGCGCTAATTACATCGCCTACCTGCAGGCCGACAATCGGCACATACGCAACCTTGGCGGATTTGGCCTTGGCCAGCGACAGCCCGGCTGTAGCTGAAGCCCAGTCAACATCTCCACCCCGGTTCACAACAGCCGGAGAATTAATAACAATGGCCTGCTCCCCAACTGGTGCGTCAATGCGGAATTTGCCAGATGTCGCGCTGATGTATTCGACGAGTATGCCGGCAGGTACCAGGTTGGTGCTGGTATCGTCCAGGGTGGCATCGTCTTTGATGTACATCATTTGCCCGACCATGGCCTGGGTGATTGATGTAAAGGTTGCCTGGAACTCGCCGCCGGTCCAGACGCGGCATTCTTTTCCACCTGCAGCATGACCTGTTAATGTATTGTCGCATTCCTCAGCAGCTACACCAGCATATCGAAAACCGGCAGTATCGGCAGCAGGATTCAGGTAACCAGATGCGTCAATGCAGACGTGAGCCCCTTTGTAAATGTGAACATTGTCCGCTACCGGATAGCTCTTCAGGTTGCCCTCATAACGCCCTACTTCGGCATTGGCGGACAGGGCCGGAGTGCAGAATAGCAGAATTGGCAGGGCGAAAAAAACCGCTACCCAGCGGATCCATGGATTTTTATAGCTCTTAAACATTGAGAGCCTCCTCTTTCTTGGATTTCGCGAGGGTCTCTTTATCAACCCCCATGAGTTCACCGATCTTTAATTCATATTCGGTCAGCTCTACATCTTCCGGTTCGTTGCCCTGCCGGCCGATCTCGCCCAGCTTAACGGCGACCGGAGCCCCGGCGATGAAAGTGTCAAAGCCGGTGGGATCCTTGAGTGCGTACTCTTCCGCCCAGGCTTTCTGCGCCGGCAGGATCTTCCCGGCACTGATGGCCTTACTGACCCGCTCGTCTCTTTCCTTGAGGGCAATGGTCTGGTTGGATTTCGCCAGGTCTTCCTCCAGTTTGGTGACCCGGCTCTTTAACTGCTCGCCTTCCGCGAGCGTGTTGGCCGCTGCGTCAGCCGCAGACTTTAAGCCTTTAACCGCCTCTAGGACGTCAGCTTTCTCATCCAGGCCTAACAGTTCTCTTAATTGCTTGTCCATTAGGACCTCCTCACTTAAATTTTCTTGATTATCGTTAGCCTCCGGCTCGCCGGAAGGGGTAACCGGTTGATAGACCATCTCCACCTTTTGGGCATTGGCCATGTCGAATATATAATTGCCGTCAGCTTCGGTGTAGGTGACTTTAAATAAAGATTCGCCTTTTTCTGCAATGACATAGCCCTGATAGATTTCCCGTATCCAGGGCCGCTCTTCGTAGGGAATCAGTGAATCATCCGGACGGAACTGTTTGCGGAAAGCTTCTCGTATCATGCTGATTCTTTTATTCAAGCTTTCCTCGAAGTAAACCGCTTCGTAAGGCTCCCCGTTTTCATCCATCAAAGCTTCGCTGGTATACAAAGCTTTGATGTCGGAGATAGTTTTCACAGCCGGGATATCAGCCCCCAGCAGTGCCAGGGCCTTCAGGACAATCGGGTACTTTCTACCGCCTATCTCGTAATTGCGGTAGAATTCTGCAGATCGCTTTTTGTAAGCCCCCGCCTGCATCAGTTCCGCAATTTTCTTGGGTACATCCTTCAAGTCGGCGACCAGCTTCCCCCCGACCTTCTTGACCGACTTGATCCAGCCGGCTGCCGGCAGGCCGTCTTCCTGGATGAGCTTTTGCTTTTCTGTGTGGCCCAGCTTGACCGGTGGTTCATAATTCAGGTTCTTGTTGCCGGTAAGATCGGCAAAGGCACTAACCATGTTCTCCAGGTCCTTTTCGGTTATCCTGGCCTCGCCATTGGCTCCCTGCCAGGTTCCGGTTGCCATGATCTCCACCCCGTTGATGTCTACCGTTTCCAGCTTGTTTGCTTTCGACATGGTTCCCTCCAATAAAAAAGCCCTCGATTGCTCGAAGTCTTAAAGTATTTCCTGAGAAATAATATTAGGCTTGCTACTTAACCGCCCGGGATTCACTCCCGGCGATATAAATCAACACGCAGCGGCAGCGCCCGCCTCCTTCGCAGTCCGGATTGCCGGAAGAGTAATAGTCGGTCCTGGGGTCATTGTAAGGCCATTCTTGCCCGTCCATCTTTTCGCACTCAGAGCACTGATTGCCGTCTAAAATCGCTGAGTACTGGACTCTATCAATATCATCTGCCATGGTTGCAGCGGCTACCCCCCGTCCGAAGTTGAACGCTTCGGAAGTGGACAGCTTGGCAGTGGCCACCAGTTCCCGGTCAGAAAGCTCCAGCAGCCCTTTCTTGATCGCGGGTTTATCCAGTACTCCGGTCTTGATCTGCCTGAGGGCCTCGAAAGTAGTAAACACCTTGAGTTTGTTGGCCATGGTGTTGGCAGTGGCCTTAGACCGTGCTCTTAAATACTCCTCGATAAGTTCGATATCATCCGGGATAACGCCGGCCTGATCGGCCAGCTTCTCGCTCTTTTGCGCCCGGATTTCCTGCTTTACCTGATTTTTGCCGTACTGCAGCAGGTCCTTGAGTACTGCGTAGATCTTAGATTCCATCTGGGACTTATAGCGGGGCTCAATGGAATTGACTTTGTTTATCTGCCGGTTTTCGATGATTTTGGCCGCTTCATCAACCAGGTTGTCAATCTGTCGCCCCATAACCTCTTTGGTGGCATTGACAAATTCCTGCTCGGTATCGTCCAGCTTTTTCTCAATCTCGGCAAAAGCAACGTACTTCTCGGCCGGGGTCAGTTCCCTCTTTTTTTTTAAGCCTCCCTCTGTGGCCTGAAATGGCGATGGGTTGCTCCTGACCGGCTTCTCATAGTCCTTTTCTTCTTTCTGTGGAAGTTCCAGGATAGAGCGAAGATGGTTTTCTGTTGACAGATCAGAGGTGATTCCGCCTGACCCCAGCAGGGAAGTCACGGTCCGGGCATACACTTCCATATCCCGGGTTTCCAGTCCGGATACTTGCAATTTGGGATAGGCTTTGACCTGAAAATTGTAATCAACCAGAGGCTTGATAACATACTCGTTGATTGTGTCTGTAATATTCTTGCCGACAGCGCCCAGGGACATGAGGAAGAAACTGGATTTATCTTTTGACAGCGCCCAGCTCCCCCGCTCGCCTCCTCCCAGGTCCAGGAAGTCAGCCAGTACCGACTCAGCTATTTTGCGGTCATGATGATTGATTGAAGGCATGATCTCCCGGACGGCTCCGGTTACGCCCTTGATATCAAAATCATAGTCCTCCGCCAGCCTGATATACTGCTGCTCGTGTGCCTGCAGGTGCTGCCCCATCTCGTCCAGTCTGTCCTTATCGGTCTTCTGGGCCGTGGAGGGATGTTTAAAGACGGGTACCCCCGTGGCGTGGCGCTCAGCGGCGATGCCGTCAATGCGGTATAAATTGTCTTTATAATACCAGTGCTTGTATGCTGTCCGGAGGATTGACACACCCTCGAAATTGGAGCCTTCTTTTTCATTGGTGAAGACCAGGAGCTTATCAACCGGTATGGTAATAAGCTTGTATTGGTCATTCTTCCAGGTATGCTGTTCGATACCAGCTAACCCGCCGTTCTCGTCCAGCAGCCATTTGCCCAGTGTCTTAGGGAGGCGCGGCGCCAGCTTGCGGTAAGCTACCCGGTTGTCCCGGATCTCCCAGACCTTCTCAAACATCGAAAATCCGAAGGGCAGCATCAGGAGGGCATGGTGCAGAAAAGAATCCCAGGTAATAGTCATCCCGGATAGCAGATTAGCCTCTATAAATTCAGCAATTTGCTTATCCTGCTCCTCATCACTGGCAGGCTCTATAGTCCAGGTGGCAGCCCGGAGCGGCATCTCGCAGACCAGTATGGCCAGCTTGACCCGGGCATCCGATTTCCGCATCTTCTCATAGATCGTGATGCCTTTCTGCCCCTGAAGGTCTGTGTTGTACTCTTCAGCGACGACCCCGGCGAACACACTGGTACCCGGAGCACCCAGCTCGTCCAGCTCGGGCTTTCTGGTTCTTTCGGCCAGTATTTCGAAGTTGCCTATTTTTAGTCTCATATCAAAATTCCTTCTTACGAACCCCCCGGAAGGCTATCTCGGACTTATCAGCCGGCTGCGGGTCTATGTGGCCCGGAATGCTGCTGAGGGCGCCTACAACTCCATATCTGCGCGAGTCCATACCGTGAGACCAGTTGTGAGTTGTCTTCTGGGTGAGCTTACCGTTCTTGTCCGCAATATACCGGAAGTTACGCTGCTCCTTGATGCAGCGCAGGCTGTCTTTGGTCCAGTGTTGTTTTAACTGTCTGACTCGCTGGTGACCAAACTCGACTGAGTCGGCGCCTTTAGGGCAGGGCTTGATGTTAAATCCGAAGTCATAGACCTCTTGGATGCTCTTGGGCTCTGCGCTGTCGGCAAATATTTCATCATAGTGTTTCCTGACTCCCAGTTCTTCCATGCGGGCAGCAATCTGGTTATTGGTCATTCCGGTCTCGTATATCAGCTCCTGGGAGTAGAGCCTGGCGCCGTCAAGGTAACCACCGTCCTTAAAAGTCCCCTGTATCAGGTTCCGGGTCAATACCGTAGGATCGTTGCTGAAACCAAAATCCAGACCGTAAAACATCCTGCCGCTGGCTGGATCCGGGAACTGGTCCACCTGCTCAAAGTACGGATATACCAGGCCTTCCACCTTGCCGACCAAGCCCAGACCGTAGACGCTCCACCAGTTCGGGTCTTTATCCCTCTGGGCTTCGATGTTGGCCACCACTTCCGGCGGTAGCACCCATTTAGCGTCCAGGTAAGTGCTATGTATATAGGCGTTTTGCGGATCGCTGATGATCCCATTTTCATGCGCCCAAAATTCCGCTACCGGATTCCAGTCCAGGAATGTACAGATCCGGGTCCGGATATCTACTTGCCGGAAGATATCATACTGGACATTGTTGCACTCGTTTATAAAGGCAATATCCCGGCGTGGGCCCCGGACCTTTCCTGGCTGGTCTGCGGAAAGGAACTCGAGAGCTGCCTTGTCGTAGGAGTAAATAAAATCGGTCTTGTTCCAGCGCCTGACATCAAACTGTTCACCCAGGATGTTCTGAAAGTCCCGGATGCAGCCCCTTTTCAAGTGGGGCATGGTCTCGGAAATGACCGATATCAGGAGATTGCGTTTGCTGTTTCTAGCTATCTGGTCAAGTAGCTGGAGAATTGATATAGTCTTGGAGCTGGTAGTCCCGCCCTCGTTGGCAATAATGCGCTTCCTGTCAAGATAAGCCTGAGCGTTAGCTTTGAATATGCGGGTTAGTTTCCACTGGCTCTGTTCTTTCTCCATTTTGAATTCTCTTCACCAGATCCTGGGTTTCTGTATCAATCACCTGGAAGACTGGGGCGATTGTAAGCCCCTTTCCCTTGGAGGTAATAGCCGTCTCCTGCTTATCAGTAAAGCCCAGGAGCTTCTTTCTGAGGAAGATCTGCATCGTGGTGTCCGGAGCAAAGCCGATCACTACAATAGCCGGCTTGCCCTTCTCATCCCGGACCAGCTGGCCTTTATCGTCATGGAGGTACTCGTTGTCCCTGCCCTGGGCCTTCTGCCACATCAGGCGGCGAAGGGAAGCCTTGCCCTTATCCCTGCCCCTCTTGTAAGCTTCTTTGAATTTAAGATCTGACTTCTTGCGGGCGGAGATGGCCTGCTTGGTGCAGCCGAAGAAAGCGGCTATTTCCGCGTCTGTGGCCGGCATAGCCAGCAGCTTCTCCATTTCCTCCAGGTTGATATTTACCCTGGGTTTGCGTTCTTTCTTCTGTGGCATGTTTATTTCCTGAGAAATATTTGGGTAATAAAAAACCGCCCTTTCGGACGGCTCTTAAAGACTCTTATAGGATTCTGTCTATATCAATAGCATTTAGCTTTGGTTTTGTCAAGTGTTTTGTCCGTGACGGACAAATTAGCCTCAGATTTCCGATATTGTTTAAGTTTCTTCCACTCCTCATAACTCTCTTTCCGCGCCCGTCTCCCCACGCAGTACCAGGTCACTTTGTTGATCCGCCGGTAGATGTCCTCAGCCGGGATGTTCCGTTCCTGGGCTATCTGCTCCTCGGTCTT
>JAQTTS010000503.1 GCA_028710655.1 Dehalococcoidales bacterium | reverse complement strand
ATCCCTTCTATAACGGAACTCAAAATATCTCTGCCGGTCGTAACAGGAGCCGGCACAGGATACCCGGCGCATGGTTTAATGAGCACGCGCCGGGCCCAGGCAACCGGCGCCGGAGCTTTGAACACAAAGTTGTTTGCATCGAACTGAGAAACCGTCATCTTTGCACCTCGGACTTGACATTATAACACCTGACTTTTGCCGGTTCTAGGGGATTCTTCACCAAACGGCGGCTTTTTTGGCCAGAGCGTTCGTCTTCCATCGTTTCACAAAAGGCCCAGACATGAAGACAACATTAGAGGATTTTTCAAGAACATCTCCGCTCATCCGCCTGTTCGTATCTGAACACATTTGACAGGCAGTTCCAGTTAGTGGATAATTCCCCCTCGTGCGTCACTCCCGGCGGAGGTGATCAAATAGGGATCAGCTAGGAGTTGACAAACCTGACGTGACTCTGATATGATTCACGATGCTCTTTGGAGCGGGGCACTTTAACAGCTGGATAGTGGAAGGAATCGAACGTCTTTTTTTGAGGGTTTGATCCTGGCTCAGGATGAACGTTGGCGGCGTGCCTTATGCATGCAAGTCGCACGATTTAATACCTCGCAAGGGGTGTTAGAGAGTGGCAAACGGCTGAGTAACGCGTAAGCGACCTACCCCCAAGTGGGGAATAACTCTGAGAAATCGGGGCTAATACCGCATGTGGTAGCAGGGGTAAAGTCCTGCTACTAAAGCCGAAAGGCGCTAGGGGAGGGGCTTGCGTCCTATCAGGTAGTTGGTGAGGTAACGGCCCACCAAGCCGATGACGGGTAGCTGGTCTGAGAGGATGGTCAGCCAGAAGGGCACTGAGATACGGGCCCTACTCCTACGGGAGGCAGCAGCAGGGAATCTTGCGCAATGGGCGAAAGCCTGACGCAGCGACGCCGCGTGGAGGATGAAGGTCTTCGGATTGTAAACTCCTTTTCTCGGGGAAGAATAATGACGGTACTCGAGGAATAAGTCACGGCTAACTACGTGCCAGCAGCCGCGGTAATACGTAGGTGGCTAACGTTATCCGGATTTACTGGGCGTAAAGAGGACGCGGGCGGCACTCCAAGTCGGGTGTGAAATCTCCTGACCTAATCAGGATGGGTCACTCGATACTGGGGAGCTTGAGGGCAGCAGAGGGAGATGGAATTCCCGGTGTAGCGGTGATATGCGTAGATATCGGGAGGAACACCAGTGGCGAAGGCGGTCTCCTAGGCTGTTCCTGACGCTGAGGTCCGAAAGCGTGGGGAGCAAACCGGATCAGATACCCGGGTAGTCCACGCCCTAAACTGTGAATACTAGGTATGGGGGGTATCGACCCTCTCCGTGCCGTAGCTAACGCTTTAAGTATTCCGCCTGGGGACTACGGTCGCAAGACTAAAACTCAAAAGAATTGACGGGGGCCCGCACAAGCAGCGGAGCGTGTGGTTTAATTCGATGCTACACGAAGAACCTCACCAGGGTTTGACATGCTAGAAGTAGAGACCTGAAAGGGCGACGAACTGTTGAATCAGTAGCTAGCACAGGTGCTGCATGGTTGTCGTCAGCTCGTGCCGTGAGGTGTTGGGTTAAGTCCCTCAACGAGCGCAACCCTCGTCCCATGTTGAATTCTCATGGGAGACTGCCCTGCAAAACGGGGAGGAAGGCGGGGATGACGTCAAATCAGCATGGCCTTTATGCCCTGGGCCACACACACGCTACAATGGATGGTACAAAGGGTTGCCAAGGTGCGAACCGGAGCTAATCCCAAAAAACCATCCCCAGTTCGGATTGCAGGCTGAAACCCGCCTGCATGAAGTCGGAGTTGCTAGTAACCGCAGGTCAGCATACTGCGGTGAATACGTTCCCGGGCCTTGTACACACCGCCCGTCACGTCATGGGAGTCGGCTCCACCTGAAATCGGCGCGCCAACCCGCAAGGGAGGTAGCCGCCCAGGGTGGGTCCGGCGACTGGGACGAAGTCGTAACAAGGTAGCCGTACCGGAAGGTGCGGCTGGATCACCTCCTTTCTAGGGAGTCTGGTTTATCCAGATTTCTAGGTCGGTATGGAGCTTCGGCTCCATGGCCTATACACAACTCAGAAAACGATCGATTTCCTTCCACTATCCAGCCTTTAAGGTGCCCTTTTTGTTGCCTCCTGACAATTGCCGCGCCGGTTTTGCTCCTGCATATTGACCCTGCACCTGACCCCACATATACTTTCTTTGACGACAGTACCATAGTCCCTGCGTTTCCAGCACCCGAATGCCACCCGATTTGTGACGCCGAACATGCAGGAAGAGCAAAAAGGCCAGCAGGAGACCAAAACGCCTGACAGGGGCACACACGTCATTGTGCCGGTGACCGGCATGTCATGCGCCGCCTGCGCCGCCAACGTCACCAACGCCCTGAAAGAGGTCAGCGGCGTCAGGGACGCCCGTGTAAACCTGGCCACCGGCCAGGCACTTGTTGAAATCGACCCCGCGAAATCCCCCGTGCTGGCCACCCTCGAAAAGGCC
>JAQTTS010000502.1 GCA_028710655.1 Dehalococcoidales bacterium | reverse complement strand
GACAAAGACCCCGTCGGCGCCCAGCTGCATCATCAGGGCGGCATCAGCCGGGGTAGCTACACCGCCGGCGGCAAAGTTGACTACCGGCAGTTTCCCCGTTTTATGTATCTCCTGGACCAGTTCGAAAGGTGCACCTATTTCCTTGGCCTCTGCCATCAGTTCTTCCTCGGGCATATTTACCAGTTTACGAATAGCATCCGTGACCGCTCGCATGTGTCTGACGGCTTCGACAACATTACCGGTGCCTGCCTCTCCTTTAGTCCGTATCATGGCAGCCCCTTCGCCAAGGCGGCGCAACGCCTCTCCTAGGTTGCGACAGCCGCAGACAAAGGGTACCTTGAAGTCGTGTTTCCAGATGTGGTGTGCTTCATCGGCGGGAGTAAGCACTTCCGACTCGTCGATGTAATCGATACCGAGTGCCTCCAGTGCCTGGGCCTCCACGAAATGACCGATGCGGCATTTTGCCATTACCGGTATTGAGACGGCCTTCTTAATGTTTTCGATAACGGTCGGGTCGGCCATGCGGGCTACTCCACCAGCGGCACGAATGTCAGCGGGTACTCTCTCCAGTGCCATTACAGCACAGGCGCCGGCTTCCTGGGCTATCCTGGCATGCTCGGGGGTAACCACGTCCATGATCACTCCCCCCTTCAGCATTTGCGCCAGCCCGGTCTTGACCTTCCAGGTGCCAACTTCCATCTTCTATGCCCCCTCTGCTGTAATTTTGTTGCTTTTTCTGTGCGTATTTTCTAGGTATATTTTATCACCGTCGGGTTTGCTTATCAAGAAACTATGACTCCGGTA
Organism: Dehalococcoidales bacterium; assembly: GCA_028710655.1. The sequence goes on along the minus strand of JAQTTS010000502.1, from coordinate 1,718 downwards.
TCTATCGTCGCCACGAATGTCCTTCGGTTTGGTAATTAGGCGGATGGTCTGTATAATTATGTGGGTAGCGTTTGTTTGTGAAGGAGTGATATATGCACCGGTATGTGCACGGTTATTCGGAGAGGGAGGCGCAACGGTTGCGTGAGCAGTCCCTGATTATTGAGAATCTGCTACATTCTGATACCAGCTACCCCGCTGGTAATCTGATATTGGAAGCCGGTTGCGGTATCGGTGCACAGACGGTGATCCTGGCCAGACGTAGTCCCCGTGCCAGAATTGTATCGGTAGACATCTCTCTGGACTCTCTCAGAAGGGCCGGTGCCATTATCGATAATCAGGGTATAGGGGTCGTTTCCTTACAGCAGTCTGATATTCTGACCCTGCCGTTTAGAGAAGGAATTTTTGACCAGGTCTTTGTCTGCTTTGTCTTGGAGCATCTTGATCGACCGGTTGATGCACTTATCGAGTTGAAGAGGGTGCTTAAGAAGGGGGGCACGATAACGGTAATTGAGGGCGACCATGGATCATGTTTCTGGTATCCGGAGACGGCTGATTCCCGTAAGGTATGGCAGTGTCTGGTAGATGTGCAGAAACACCTTGACCATAATCCCCTGATCGGTCGCCAGCTATACCCGCTGCTGAAACAGTCCGGCTTCGACATCGGATACGTCTTACCCCGCTGGCTGTATGCCGATGGCAGCAACCCTCGACTGATGAACGATGGGGTCGGCAAGATTATGGTGCCGATGCTTGAAACGGCGAGAGAACAGGCGCTCAATCTGGGGCTTATCGCCGAAGTAACCTGGCGGAAAGGTATCGATGACCTGCGCCATACTGCGGAATCGCCCGGCGGTACCTTCTTCTACACCTGGTTTAAGGGGGTCGGGAGAAAGCCGGATACGGATTGATTACTGCAACGGTCATTCAGCCGATACCGTTTTATGCTGTGTTGCTTACCGGTCTGTTAGTCGGTCAATATCTCGGGCAGTGGTGCTTTTGTTCCCAACGCTCCGGTAGGACAGGTGGAAACACACAGACCGCAGGAGTCACAGCTCGTTTCGGATAACGGCATACCCAGCGTCGGCTCTACCCTGGTCTCAAAGCCTCGCTCCACAAAGCCCCAGACACTAAGCCCTTTAATCTCGCTGCATATCCGGATGCACCTGCCGCACAGAATGCACTTATTCTGGTCTTTTAAGATAAAGGGATGCTCGCTAGTGTTAATGGGCAGGTGGTGTTTTGCGCCGGCGTAGTGGGCATCGTTGACCTGATACTCGGTCGCTAACTCACGCAGCTTGCAGTCGAATCTGGCATGGCAGCCACAGCCAAGACAGCGTTCTGCTTCCTTGAGCGCCTTTTTCTCGCTGAGGGTGAACTCCATCTCGGCAAAGCTCTTCTTACGCTCTTCCGGATCGAGGATAGCTTGTTTGGTTCTGGCAATGCGCTCGATATCGGCGAAATCGGTGGTGTCGATATCTTCCAGCTCACCCTTGCTACAGCTGTAGCTTTTCACATCCGGTACTACCGGCTGGCCGCTGAGGTATTTGTTTATTGAACTGGCTGCTCTCCTCCCTGCGCCGATAGCCTCAACTGCAGTGGCTGGTCCTGAGGTACAGTCGCCGCCGGAGAATACTCCGGCTACGGAGGTAGCCATATTCTCATCATTAATACTGATGTAGTTTCTCTTGCTGATTTCGATCTGGCTGTCCCGGTCCAGG
>JAQTTS010000501.1 GCA_028710655.1 Dehalococcoidales bacterium | reverse complement strand
CTCTTCACGCTTCACCTTTCCTCCTTATTGTTAGACCATCGATCTCTTGTGTCTACGCACAATCAATTCTGGAACAGAAGGGTAAAGTCTCCTGTCCAGAAGCCATAAAGCCATGCTAACCAGCAAAACAGCACAGAGAAGTATCAGCGATTTATTCATAGACCTCCTTAGAATGGGATTTCTTCAAGGAAGTCTTCTTGCTTGTCTGAGCTTGTTTCTGAAGTTGTAGTCTGCGTTTTCTCCCCAAGAAATACGACCTGTCTTGCAATAACAGTCATTGATGCCTTCCACTCGTCGTCTTTAGTCTTATATGCCCTCGGCTCCTCAAGCTCCCCTTCTACCATAACCATGCGTCCCTTTTTTAGGTACTGATTGCACGTCTCTGCCAACTTTTCCCACGCGCTTACCCTAAACCATACCGTGTTATCGTGTTTCTGCCCTGATGAATCAATCCAACTTCTTCCCGTTGCCACACTGAATGATGTGACTGCTCTACCAGTCGGCGTATATCGCATAACAGGGTCATTGCCAAGACGCCCAACAATCATAAGTTTCTGATACATGAGACCACCTTACTTGTGAAGAAAAATTTCTACTTCTCAACCACACGAAACATATGAAACCAATGCTTACTCGCTCCTCCTTTTCACTGGTGTCCACCACCAGTCACGGCGATGTCCACATGTAATCCGCACACTTCCCTCGTAATACAAACCGACTGCAACGGCAAAGTTATCACGCTCATCCCACGTGCCGAGGAATAAATTCCTCCAATCTCCCCAAAACCAGAATAAGCATAGCTGACCCGACTTGGGAACCTTCTCTTCTGCTTGGTGCCATACCCTTCCGGCAATAACCGTAGGGGGATCATGTTTGCGCCTCACTGCGGTTGTGAACTTTGGCAGTATCTTTGGAGCCGCCCCAGTCCCTCGATATGCGCGACGTATAACACTCATACTATGCCCCCCCTTCGGTGCGGAAAGCGCGGCATCTTCAGAGATGGTGGCGACTGCCTGGCCTGCGGTCATTGCGGCCACTCCTTTACTTCTCCGTAACCAGGAAGCAGCAATGGCACACCTGGTCGCAATCCAGAATCCTGTTTTCCAAAGTAACTCACCCCCGCGTCCTTGCACTGTTTGTACAGGTCAACGGCCCACGCCACATCGAACGGGCGGCGGCTTGGTCCTGACTCTGCCCCGGCAATTACCCAGTCGATGCCGTGATAATGATCGCCGCCCATCGCAAACGATTCACAGCACTCATGGTCATAGTCGCCATCGTCGGTGTACTCTTGGGTGTCTGTGCAAGTGAGCAATGAATAGTCGTTGCGGATAAAGGTGACCGGCCCCAGCATCGGCTCGACCGAAACGAACCTCACCGCCGCCGGTGTGTCCAGCAGAATCGGGATGCGCTCGTCGGCGCGGGCCTGGTTCTCGGCGGTCACGCCAAGCCAGATGTTATGCAGGCGGCTCGGCGGCAGATTCCGGCGTCGCAGATAATCCGTGACGAACGCCCTCATCCGCTCCGGACGCTTTGTAAGTACCTGGAAGTCAACCATGTCGTGACAGGCAAGCATTGTATTGAACGCATACCAAATAAACTCACCAGGGACCGCCTCATGAAACAGATCGCCGGTATCGCACACAAACGCCATAGGGCGATGCCCTTCTCCGCGTTTTGGCGACCATTCCGGCCACTTTCCGGGATAGAGCCGATCCCTCTTGTCCTCGTGAATCGTCACCGTGTCAAAGTCCCGCCCGAACCGCTCATAGATCGCCCTCGCGTAGCAGTTCTCGCATCCCTCCGATACCGGCGTGCAGCCGGTGACAAAGTTCAGGTCTCCGCCGCTAAAATCCGTCCATCCTATCGAGCTAGTCTTCATCTCCCCCTCCATATACGCCTCAGCGCGAGGCCGCAGACGAACGCGACCCACGCGATGCCTAGAACGTCGAGCACCTGCCAGAGATGGATCATTCTACCCAGTCCTTTCCCTCTATAATGCCGCGCTTTAGCAGAGGAATCTCTGCTGCTATGCACTCGCGCAGTCTGCGACGCGCACGATCCCATAAAAACTGTGACAACATCACAAGCGGGCTTAGATCGCACACGTTTGCTGCGGTTACGGCGATGCGATCCGCCCTGTGCCACCGCTTGCGCAACGCACATAGCCGCTCGATCTCGGCCAATGTGTCGTCCGATAGTGGAAGATGGCTCCTTGCGAACCCCATCCGAGCGTCCGAAATACCGTTTATGTCGATGAGCGCCATGTTGCCAAGGGACGGCTGATAAACCCCCTCGATATTCAACCAGCCGGGCGCGTCTTCGGCGCAAAGATGCGTCAGGATGGCGTTGTATACCGCGTTTGTCCTTGGCACAAGATCAATGGCTGCTACTTTGATAACAACATATGGCCCCTCCCTGTCACAGCCATAGCCATGTGTCTGGCCGTCTCCGCTGTCCGTTGTCTCATACCCTAGTGAGTTCAGCCACGTTACAGTTTCAGCTATGCCGGGATTCAGATC
>JAQTTS010000500.1 GCA_028710655.1 Dehalococcoidales bacterium | reverse complement strand
GGTCAATCCTGTCGAGCGACTCTCTCATGCGGTCCCTTCTCACTTATCAAGTAGGGATATCATCGTAGTTTCACCACTTGGTCGACGTCAACTATTTTTGCCGGTAAACGACAATTATTTTTGCCGATGCGCCTCCTTTCCTTTTTGCTCTGCCGTGCCAGTACGGTAACTGGGCACGTTAAACTCCAGGATAACAGAGTGATGGATTACCCGGTCGATGGCGGCCGCGGTGGCCATGGGGTTCTGGAATATCCTGTCCCACTCCGAGAAGACCAGATTTGAAGTTATGCCCAACGCCCGCCGCTCGTACCGCTCCGCCATCAAGGTAAACAAGACTTCAGACTCTTGGGTACCCTGAGGGAGGTAGCCCAGATCATCAATGATGAGGAAATCGAAATTATCCAGTTTGCGCAGCATCTTGGGCAAATCCAGGTCGCGTTTGGCCGCCAGCAAGTTCTGCACCAGGTGGTAAGCGGGCATAAAGAAGACCGAGCGTCCTGCTTCTACCAGCCGGTGACCTATGGCGCAGAGGGCATGAGTTTTTCCGGTCCCAGGGAGACCGAAGGCAAGCACGTTTACGCTGCGCTCCAAGAAATCTCCATCGACCAGCTCATCGAGTTGTCGTGTGAGTCCAGTGGGTAGCCTGTCACGTTCTAATGTGCCCCAGGTTTTCCCCGCGGGCAGTTTGGAGGCGCTCCTTAACCTGGCAGTCCGTCTCTGCTTGCGGTCCTCGGCCTCCATCTCCAGCACCTCAAGGAGACTGCTCAATGCGTCGCCATGTCCTGCCCGGGTAAATCGGTTGACTGCTTCAGCCCCTACCGCGGGCAGCTTGAATTGGGCGCAAAGGTGGGCGATTCGGTTCGCATATCCGTTATCCGTCATCTTACCCCTCCCGCAAGCAGAGCATCATAGACTTTGAGGTCCGGTACGCCCAGAGATAAGAGTTGGGGCATCTGCGGCGTTAAGGGAGCGGCCAAGTCACGCACCTTCAGGTAGTCGAAAACCTCGCCCGACTTCAGGAGAAGCAAAAGTGCCCGGTCCACCTCTGATTCCATAGTAGTGGCGGCAAGGTACAGAATACGGACATATTCTACATCGGCCCGCTCTCCACGCCACCGGCATAAGGCTTCATAAGCCAGTCTGAAGTTCTGCGTCGGGAAAAGGTGCTCCCGGAAACGGTACCGGGCGAAGGCACCAGGTTTACGCACCAGGGAATGGACGATATGGCGGTAATCGATATTGGCGTCATTGGCTCCATGAAGTCTCTCCATCTCCTCCACCATCTGGCCCTTGTAGTAAACTTCCAGATAATCCGCGTATTGACGCACCTCCACTTCCATCCCTTTGAGGCGGGCAGGCACGGTGTAGGTCTTCTGGGCGACGCGGATAATGCTCCATTTGCTGACCCTGGGACGATAGGTGGTGTACTCGGGAACGGGCGCCGGCGGCAGGGGTCTGAGATACCGCCGCTCCACGCTCAACTTGTGATCCGTCCGGCGATTACGTCTGTTTACGACTTCACGGACAAAAGCCAGGTACGCTTTCACGGTGAAGAAATCCCGGCTGCCACGGAGGACAAGCTCCTGGTGGATAGCGGATTTAAGCCGGTAGTGAGCTTGCTCCGCAACGCCGTTCTCGTGCGGGGCGTTCGCGTTGGTTGCGGTGGCACGAATATCATAGTGATTGAGCACCGCCCCGTAGCGTTCGCTGAGAACACGCCCCCGGCTGTTCTTGAGTTCATGGGTGGCGGCGGAGAGGTTATCACTACGCACCACCTCGGGGACTCCTCCAAGTTCCCATAGAGACCCCTGTAATCCCTTTACTAACGCTTCCAGCGTCTCTCCCTTGGCAAGGTCCACGAAGCGCCATCCCGAGTAGCTCAGTACAAACTCGAAGAGAAGGTGCGGGAAGGGCACTCCCGCAATCGTAACTCTCAACTCCTGTCCGTGCGTGAAGTCAATCTGGGCTTCACGCCCCGGCGGGTGCTCCTGAGGGAAGAATATCTCACGGTCAGGCCCGTGTATCGCCCGCCAGTCCCGGAGACGACGCTGTAATGACCTGAGTTGCCCTTGGTTGAACCTGCCCTGATACCTATCCTCTAACCATTCCAGGATAGTTGTCGCCCTCATAACTCCGTCCGTGTCCCTTCGTAGCAGCGGCTCTATCTCTTCAACCCAGACTTCGGCGAATGGATCTGGTCTGGTTCGCCAATACCTGTCTCTCTTTTTCTCTGATGGTAGCGGTCCTCGCTGCCAGACCCGGGCAGTCCGAACGCTCATCCCTGCTGCCGCAGCTGCGGCCTCCTGTTTCTTATTCTCCATAATCTTTTGCCTCAGTCGACGTACTTGCTGATCAGTGACCATTCGGATACCTCCTCCGGCTAATGGTCACATCTCTTCGCTACACCATACAACAACCGGCAATTCTAGTTGTCGCCGACCGGCAATCCTAATTGTCGCACACCACATGCATTCGAACAAACCTGCAAGCTGAAACAGGCTCAAGAGAATACCACGCTTCACCAG
>JAQTTS010000499.1 GCA_028710655.1 Dehalococcoidales bacterium | reverse complement strand
GGTGCGGTCTGGGCTCGAAGCTCACCCGGACACCTCTTGACTTCATCAGGTCTAACAGCCCGGTAAAAAGTTTTTCATTGGTCTCGCCGGTGAGCACCGGTACTTCAAACTCGGGAAGTGGGGCACCTTCCGTTTGGGCAAGGTCAAAAACGTATACCACCCTGAAGAAGCGCGGCTGCTCAAGTTCCAACTCTGTCCCGGAGCCCAGGCCATGCCCGCATTCAGGGCAAAACTTAGCTGTTCGTGATACTTCAGCACCACAACTGGGACAGGTAGCTTTAGTCTTCGGCGGCATCACTGGTGCTAGGATGGCAATACCTTTTTCACCCTTTTTCACCCACCGACCTAAATCTTTCCAGGTGTTAAAGCCAGCGACGCGTGTAGCTTCCGGCTTCTGCAGCATGATGAGAATCTGGTTGCCTATCGAGTAATCGTGGAACTTTGCCATAGTGGTGAGGAAAAGGCGAAATTGGTAGCTGTCCTGGATGCCTTCGACACCGGCCTTGAGCTGCTTCATGACGGCGTCAATCTTCTTCTCTCCCGCCTCAACTTCCACTGCTGGCAGGATGGTCATAAGGCTGTACTCCGGAAGAGACCCTCGCAGGAAACGAATCAGGTCATGATAATCAGCAGGCATTGTTTCCCCGCCTTCGATGAGTACCTGAGGCTGAAACCTGCCCCGTTTGTGCTCCAGGTCGATGTGCCTTCTCAAGGCATCTGTTCTGGTCACTGAGTTATAGTCCGGGACCACTATTACCTTATTGCATATCGGGCAGGTAACCGTAACCAGAGGCTTTTTATCCTGTGTCATGGGCAGATACTCTCTGGCTGGCTCTGTGGTCTCGGCTACTAGGTTCTTTATCAGCCCGAGCATGATTCCCATGAACATGATGAACAGGCCAAAGCCGAAAATGTCGTTCGTCTGCTGCTGTTGCGTTTGGTACACTACCAGACCACCTCCTTTAGCAGTTCGTCCAGCGCACCGCTGGCAATTGCCTCGACCACTTCAGCAGCCACCCACTGCATGGCTTCCATGTGCACTGGGGTCAGGTCATCGGCTTCCCCGTAGCTGCGATACTGCCGGTGATGTGCCAGCTCATGCACCAGGGTGTCAATCACGCTTTTACACCGCCCCATCATTTCCAGTGAGATATAGACCTCACCGGTGCCTGTGGAGTACATTCCGGCGGTTCTTTTTAAATCGCTGGCGGGAGGAATCACAACGACATGGACTCCGGACGGCGGCGAATACGGATACACCTTGCTGGTTATCGCCCGGGCCAGTTTGATGTGAGTCCGGTGGCGGGGTTCAAGCTTTTCATCAGGAATGACTTCCACCTCCCGCAGACGTGCCTGTGATTCCCTGACCAGGTCCCGGTCGGTGGTAATAGCCCTGCCCAAGGTGTCTCGCACCGAATGCTGGAGGCTTACTGATTCATAGCCCAGATGCCTGACCATGCTGTCGAGCCGCTCACTGGTACGAATGACCGCATTCTCGCCCATAACCTTACGCCAGGCTTCCTGCCAGACCGGAGCGTTCTCTCGAATGAAGTCGGCATAGTCTCTGCCTGTCAGCGGTTCTCTTCCCATATCCCAGGAGCCCATGTTGATGTGGCGGGTCTCGTCGGTTTCCAGTATCGGCGGTTCCTTTACCATCTGAAGGAATACCTGGAGGTGCTCGACTTTGGTGACGCAGCACCAGAGCCTGCCGATATCCGTCCAGAGGTCAGGCTCGTTTTTGGGACCGTGGCGGTCAGGAGCCATGTCAAATGACCACAGATTGTAGGAGTAGGGCGAGTTGATATCCCTCATATAAATATCGCGGGCAAATATCCGCGATAAGCCAGCCCTTTTCTCATGCCATCCGCTCGCCGGAGCTATTTCAAATTCATGCTGGATAAGCTGGTTGAAGCGCCGGATGGGCTGGCTGAGCAGGCTTGGCCCCTCGGTGATGATGGACTTCTTGGGCAGGTTTACCGCGAATCTGTCTTCAAAGGCGGTGCCGCGGTAACCGATGATGTGGAAGTTGGTGCCGGATCTCCGTCCGTTTGGCTTCCACAAGGCGGCCAGAGTTTCGGCATGGCCGTTCACCTTCTGCTCCAGGAAGATAATCCATAGCACTCGGCTCTTGGTTTCTACCCGAATAGAATATCCCAGGCGGAGAAGAGCAAGCGCCGCAATCTTCATCCCCTCGCCAAACTTGCCGCGAGCGTAATCCGGCTTGAGCTTGGGCGGTCCGAGCAAGAAGTCAGCTACGGCTATACCTTTGCCGACGTCGCGGATGTAAAGTCCTTCATCGTCATAGCCCCAGGTATAGTATTCGCACTCGTCCAGGGCGTTCTGAACGATGTCCCTTATTGCCTCCCACTCTCCCCAGTCCTGCCGCCAGGTGGAGGTCGGGCCGATGATAATAAGCTGCCAGCCCTGAGGCTGCCAGTCCTTCTGGTATTCGTCCATTGTGAGGACCTTAGGCGGAGCTGCTACCAATGCCATCAGCGTTCCCCCTTGGCTCTCTTTATGGCACTCAGGA
>JAQTTS010000498.1 GCA_028710655.1 Dehalococcoidales bacterium | reverse complement strand
TATCGCTTTTTATCTGCGCTACTTTCATAATTACCACCTCTGGTATATACAGTACATCAAGTACACCCGTTTGTCAAGCCCTGGCAACAAGATTTTTTATATCGTAGACATTACCGCCCCGGCGCTCATGGCGTTTGATATTCAATGGCGCTAAGAGTCTACCGAGCTGCCGACTATCTTCCGCGATACCGAAGCGCTCGTTGAGCAAGTGCCAGAATGTATCACAAGGCACCTCGTCAGCTCCGGCTGTCCTAAACTCGTCAGCCAGGGTATAAATCGACTTCTGGTATTCATCTTCAATGCCAGACTTGTTAGAGATGACACGCTGCTTCATGTTTACCTTAACGCCGGTGTAAAGCTCCTCAATACCTATAATCTCTTTGGTATCATAAGCTGTCCAGAAGTAATCACCCCATGTCCAGATGCCAGCGTTGAAAGGCTCCGGATACTTATCACCACAGGGACGGCCGGTGATCGCCCCGGACTTGTCATAGAACATCAGATTGATATTCTTACCGCGGACCATCCCCAAGTCTCTTCCCCATGGTGTCATCGCCATGTCCTGGCACTTGATTTCAATATCAGTCTCGAATAGCAGGCGCTTATCCATCCATCCTTGCAGCTTTACCGTGTAATAGACATTAAGATTACGATGTCCGACTTGATTCATGATGGTATTCAGTAGTTTGTTACGCATCGTGAGGGATGACCGGGAGTCATCATAGTAGATTGATTCATCAAGACCGATTGTACCCTCTTGATAGTCCTCACTCAGCATATAAATGCTGTCCCAATCAATTACTTTAGTCTGTAACATAGGATATCCTAGCTTTAACAAGACGTCAGGTGTCCTTACAGGCATATTAGACCAGACAGTACGACCATGGAGCATATCACGAAAGAGAAGCATAGACATATAAAGAGACTTACCAGACCGCTTGGCGCCGGTGATACCCACGATGGTACTGTGAGTATAGTGAGCGCCGCCTTTAGCCTTGTAGCCTACCGGCGTACGCATCATCCCCCGCATTAATTCAGCCATTTCCGGTGTTGTCGTCGTCATCGTCGCTATTCCCCTTAGACCCTATAATTACTATATATAGGACATTGTTTTTAGCTTTAATTTTGGCATGGTGTCTCAAACCAGCCAGGCTCATTCAAATAGACCGGTTTATATTGTTTCCGCGCGAGCTCACGCGCGACCGCGGCCGCGCGCAGGGACGCCAGGCGATCGCCGGTCGGCAGCCTCCGGACGACCTTATGCCCGTTAAGGACAATATTGAAGTACCCTGCCCCATACGCTTCCGTAGACATCCGCTCCAAGAGAGAGCCGGGGAGAGAATGCCCCCACTCAATAGCTGCCCCGCACTTGGGGCACGTGCCCTCTACGATATGCTCGATAGCCTCAACGTCCAGAGCCTCTCCCGCGGCAGTCTTACGCCCGTCGCTATCAGGCTGCCAGACCGGCGCCCAGGGTATTCCAGCCCAAGATATAGGCTCTTCTGTAACCTTATCGATGGCAACCTGCCCCCAGACAACCATGTTACGGAAGCCTTTGAGCTCCTTTGCCATGTCTATGTCCCATTCATAGTCCCGGAAAGTCGCCCGGGTGACGTAGTGGAGGCAGCCCGTCATGTCCCCCGGACGCTTTTTGTACTGGACACGGACGTCCACCACGTCAGCCCCCAGGATATACGCCCAGCCCGCCTTTAGAGCTGCCAGGACAGGGGCAGGCATATAGCCCCCCTCGACCAGAATATTGAGGTGAGGGTGCCACTTGTGCGACCTATCCCCAAACCAGTGCCACCGACGCAGCCCCCGGGTATAGCCCAGGCTCTTAAGTAAGTCCTGAGCCTGTCTACCGACCTTGGTTAAGGCTGCCTTAGTCCTGTATTGACTACGGAGGCTCTCAGGGATGGTTAAAACGACGTAGCGCATCTGCTTAAACTGTGTTATTTTAGGCAACCATCGGACGAAACGCCGATTGTGAGCAATCGAGCCCTTTTCGCCACAAACTGGACACCATTCTTTCCCGCAAGCGATAACTTTAGCGATTCTATGACCATTAGAGCAGGTGCCAGGGATAAACCATTGGCTCTCACTATCCCCACAATTCGCTTCTAGCCAGACATCGACATTGGCATGGACGTTGTCACCAACGTCAAGATAAGGTGGAAAGTCGGAAATTAAGGTGCCAGGCAGGGAATTGACTAAGTTTGTCCGGGAGTCACCAAGGAAAGGGGTTACCAGGGAGCTGGCTGTTACTTCACCGGCTAGCCTGTCCACTTTCGGAGACTTTGCCAGTCTTGCACTTGCCAGCCCGCTGGACGACCGGGGGGCTGTGGGAGAATCCGGGGAGAGAGAGAGCTCCCCGGCTTCCCTTGTGTGCTCACTCACGGCTACCGCTTCCGGCGTCCGCTCAGCTCTGTTTGACAATGTGGTATAATTAGGCATAGTTACCCTTGTCCCTCTTGTTAAAGCCGGTGCTACTAACGCCGGCTTTCCTGTTTTTAACTCAGGCATTTTCTTTA
>JAQTTS010000497.1 GCA_028710655.1 Dehalococcoidales bacterium | reverse complement strand
TTAGATACTAACCCCGACTTTCAATCTAAGGTGAACGCGGGCTACCATTACATTCAGATGCCTTCACGTTTGTCGCGGTTCTACATGAGGGAAACCGTAGCTTGGTTAAAAGAACATTACGCCTCAGATATACGAATATTAGATTTTGGAAACGGTGTGGGTACATCTACGGCCTACTATTACTCTCAGGGATTCCACAACATCGAGGGCATGGATTCGGACGGCTACCTAGTCACCGTAGCCAACAAGCTATACCAGCACCTAGACCTCCCCATAAAGAGCGTTCAGGTGGATCGGGAGGACGTGTACCAGATGCGGGGACAGTGGGACGTAATCCTGATTCAGGACCTGCTCTATTATCTTCCTGACCTGCCCAGAGTGATTGAGAGTTTCCGAGGCGTCCTGACGCGGTACGGTAGCCTAGTGTTCGACCTCCTAGATTATGAGGTGCCGCCCAACAAGTACCGCCACTATGATACCCCAGAGGAGGTTAAGGCTCTCCTCGAAGCCCACGGCTACAGGCTACGGGGCATGAGCATCCTCGACCAACTCACCAGCAGGAAGACGAGTTATTACGCGGAGATGGTTGATCCACGAGTAGGTAACGTACTAGCACCGGGGAACCAGCCTTATGTCTGATATCATCGACGCGAATAAGAGAATGTGGGAGAAACTTCATGGAGACGGCTATGTGGGCTACTCATGGAACGCCCGAGCCGAAGAGATACTATCACGCCTCCCAGAGGGATGGCTACAGCCAGATATGCGGATACTAGAGATTGGGGCAGGATCAGGGCACTTTATGAAGGCTATGGCTCCCTACGTGGGGGAGATGCATGGCTGCGATATCAGCCGAGAGGCGGTGAAGCTGGCGTGGAGGCTCCTAGCGGACATACCCAACACCTACCCCACCGTATGCGACGGCGTAAGCCTACCCTACCCCGACAAGTGGTTCAACATAGTCTACGAATTTGCCGTTTTCCAGCACCTACCCCGAACCTTCACACTATCCTACCTCCGCGAGACGCGGAGGGTGCTGAAACTGGGGGGGCTGCTATTCGCGCAGTTCATCACGCGACGCGACCCAGCGGGCAACATGGGAGACATCGAGAGGCCTAGTGCGGAGGAGACGATTGGGTGGGACGCGCCACAGCTACGAAGGCTAGTTGAGGACAGCGGGCTTCACTTAGTGAGTCTCACGGATAACGCCGACACTATGCCTCACCCTCAAGTCTACTGGTCGTTCATTCTAGCGGAGCCCCCGGAGGCTCAGTAGTGCCCGCTCACTGTCAGGGTAGGATATGCCCCGAGTCTAAGGCGCAATGGGGTTGCAAGCGGAATATTAAGGGGATATGCCAGCCCAAGGGGAAGGCGAAGCCATGAATGAGACGTGGGCTGTCTACCTGAAGCGGGAGCTAGGCGACGTAATCAAGGAGTGGTTTCTCAGGGTGGAGGAGAAGCAGGGGAGCCTAGAGACTCCGATAGAGGGATTCGCCGTCTTACTAGCCATGCCGGAGGACATGCTGCTCTTCAAGCCCCTGCGGAGTAGGCGCGGAAACCACCACAGGTTCGCCATTGACCCCGTGAAGGTAGATAAGGAGGCAATCGGCTACTGCGGGATGATCCACACCCACCCCATCCACGCCTACGGAGCGAACACCGATGATGAGGACCGCATAACCGAGATATATCCCCTGATGAACCCCATGAGCGAAGTTGACAAGGACAACGTGCTGAAACGTGAAGCCGTGGTGGAGGCGGTGATCTACAGGCGCTGGGGCGAGGTGAAGCTACAGGCAATCGGGCACATCTACAGAGGCGACCCCACCCGATTCAGCACCGTATCCCTCGGGGAAGCTCCCCTACCTAAGTGGCTACGAAGGATAGTGGGGGTAAAGCCTAAAAACGGTGAAGGCGAAAAGAAGGGGAGGGAGACAACGTGAGAACCCTAATCTGTAGCATAGACGGCATAAACTATTTATAGCATCAGTGTATCTCTTCACCTGATACCCAATGATTAGGAGAACCATAACCTTCGACGCGGATGTTAACAGGGCCATCCAAACTTATAGGGCAAACCTCATCCGCGAAGGAAAAGAAAAGAGTTACACGGCAGCCGTAAACGAACACCTCAGAATAGCCCTCAACCTCCCAAAGAAGGATCAATAATGGTAAAAGAGATACCTCTCTCAAAGGGCGTGATTGCTCTAGTTGACGATGAGGACTATGAGAGAGTGAACAAATACAAATGGCACGCCCAAAAAGGAAAATACACTTGGTACGCCGTCCACGACTTCCGCACCACCAAACCCAGAGTAGTAATCACCATGCACCGATATATCCTTGGATTAGATGGAGACTATACATGTGATCATGCTAATGGAAATGGGTGTGATAATCGAAGATGCAATATGCGCAAGGGAACCGTTGCAGACAATAATAGAAACAAGCGCAAGTTCAAACCGAAGAGCAGCCAGTATAAGGGCGTGTGCTTTTTTAAAAGAGACCAGAATTGGATAGCGGCTATAATGGTTAAC
>JAQTTS010000496.1 GCA_028710655.1 Dehalococcoidales bacterium | reverse complement strand
CACGGATACGCGCTTCTACCCGCTACTGGCAGTGGGTTTCGGATTGGTAATCAATCTTGTTGCCGCCTGGGCGCTGGGAGCAAGTGCGTCCTCGGACTGGGTAACAGCTTTATTTAACGGCATTATCGCCGGATTGGCTGCCAGTGGACTATATTCAGCTGGTTCCAACCTGAAAGAAGGCGCCACCGCGGATAAGAAAGACCCCTTACACGAAGGAGATCGGCATGAAACTGACTAGGAACCTGGCCATAGCCCTGGAAACAGTGGGTTGCTGTATTACCCTGGCCGGCATTATTACCGAGTGGGCAACCGGGGCTGACTGCGGCTATGCCATTATCACCGGCGGAGCGCTCGTGGTTACATTCGGCAGTATGATTTTCGCCAAGTGCGTCAGGCGCAAATGGCATGACGAAGATGAGACCAAGGAGAAGTAATGAGCTTGTTGTTAAGGAGAGCCGCAAGGCTCTCACAGCTTGAAATCGATGCCGATAAGAACTGGCAGTCCAGGGAAATAATCAACCTGAAGACCATCGCCGGGGCAATGGATTACGGCGATATCGCCTTCCGCGGGGCTGATGTTCTTGAAAGACTAATGGCGGACGCTGGCAAGGGGTACAACTTCCTGCGAAGCCGTGGCCCAGGCCTGTCGCCTGTCTGGCAGGACATTGAGAGCCTCATCCAGTTCATGACCGGAGCTGTTAACCGGGCGGCGGCCTTTGATTTGTCGATTCCCTCACCTTATGTCTCACAAACCACACAACAGGCTTCAAGCCCGCCAGGAAGGGTTGCCACAAGCGTCCTTTCTCTGCCCGAACCGCATGTCACAGTTGAAACGGTCGCTGGGCCCGGCGGCGCTGTAGCTTCTTCGCCATCGCTGGATGTACCCACTCCGGGCATATCAGGACAGGTGGCAATTGGTTACCCGGTCGGCGGTGCCGTTGCCGACGATGGGGGAGTCCAGACCGATGAGACGGTACAGGCGAATAATGATACCGCCAATGATGTGACATTACTGCCGCCAGTACCGGCCGTAAACGATGCCTACTATTTCGGACGCTCGTCTTTTTGGGACTGGCTCGAGCTCAGGATGGGCACTGCCGGCAACGGTATCTGGGACATCGCCTGGGAATACTGGAACGGCGCCTGGGTTTCTCTTGCCGACCTCGTTGATAACACGAGCGGCTTCAGAGTCACGGGGACCAGGCTGGTGACTTTCACCAGGCCATTGGACTGGGTGCAAACAACAGTAGGTGGCATAGCCAACCTGTTATGGATTCGGGCAAGGGTATCGGTTTACACATCTATTGTCACCCAGCCAAAGGGAACCAGGGCCTTCACCTGGATTAAGTACTGAGGAGCCAATAGATGAATCCGATTGAAGAAGCACAATATGAGCAGTTAAGAAAGCTGGGACAGAAATTGCATATCCCAATATCTGAGACCTTCTGGGAGCTTGAGGTCAGGGACAAAGACGGGAAAGTCATTCAACACCTGAAACAGCGCAGCCACAGCTGGGTTAGAAACGCCTACAATCACATGTTCTGCCAACTCGCTGGCAAGAACGCCAACTACGGGACCTTCGGCCCCGGCTATCTGAATGTTAAAGACACGGGAGGCACGCTGAGGCAGGCGACTGCTCCTGTTGGACAGAGCGATGCCGATATTGATGGTACGACCTACGGCTACCGCGGCCCGGCAGGCAACGATACCTGGGGTATCCAGGTGGGCTCTGGCACCAACCCGGAGAGCTTCGAAGACTACATGCTCCAGACCAAGATTGCCAACGGCGTCGGCGCCGGTCAGCTCAGCTATATAGAGCAGGACCCGCACGTCATCGCCTACAACGCTGGCACGAGAGTGCTCTCCAACGCAATGGTGAGATATTTCCACAACAACAGCGGCGGCGATGTCGCCGTTAATGAAGTCGCCCTGGTAGTAAAACAGCCACAGGGTGGTCCGGTCTACGGGAAATGGGTGCAGGCACGCGATAAGCTGGCCTCCACCGTAGCCGTGCCGAATACAGGTCAGCTCAAGGTAACTTATGTCGTCCAGCTAACTTACCCGGCCTAATGAGGAGATAAATGACACAGTACGCTGACATTATCGAGATAGTAGCCCCGTCCCAGGCGGCATCGGGCAGCCGGGTAGATATCACCGTTAAGGTAAAGAATCTCTACTCAGCGCCTATCGGCATCATGGTCGGTGGAGCACTGGAATACGGTGTATCCCCCTGGCCGGGGATTATCTTCCCATCAGACAGTGCCAACGTTGATGGTGGGGTAACTTACTCGTTTAGCGGGTACTTCTATATGCCGGACAAAACTGTGACCATCCATGCGTACAGCTACTGGTACGGAGCGGACGGCTACTGGTATTTCGATGACGAGTTCACAAAGGTAATTAAACTCGCCAGCCTGACGCCACAGGTTAGCGAGTTTAAGATAGCAGATTTCACCAGAGTGTGAGGAGGCAAACTATGGAACTGAAAACACTTTCTTTAGACCTCGGAGCGTTTCGAGTGCTTCAGGAGGGAGGAGA
>JAQTTS010000495.1 GCA_028710655.1 Dehalococcoidales bacterium | reverse complement strand
GACCTTGGCGTTGGTTACTGGGTTTACGAGTTCGATCACCTATATCTCTCCCTCACGTTATACTCGGCTCCTCCCCCACAACAATCTCCCCCGCCGCGTCCAGAATCTCTTCAGCTCCGTCGACCACGCTCATCGCGGCCAGCACTGATTCCCGGGTAGGCTCGTCCGCTTCGACGTAATCGTAGCGGTAGATGGTTTTTGTTCCGCCCTCGACAGGGATTTCCTCCGCCACAACGTTAAAACGAAACTGGATTTTTCCCCGACTTTGTACAAATCTAACCGGATAATGGTCGCATTGTCCTTTCATTGCGTTCTCCTTAGCTTAGTAGCAGACCCGGCCGGAGAAGCGCTGATGCATAACGCCCGAATCGCTACTCGCCTGCACGCAGAACGGCCCAGCGCTAGCACCGTTATCCGCACTACCGCTCACGTTCACCACCCGCCAGCCGGTGTCCTGGTAGTAGCAGTCAGTGATTTTGGTCGAGGACCAGACCCCTACACTGGCGGGGAGGAATCCCCGGCTGATCTGTTGCAACAGGTTCTGGTAGCCATCCGAGCCGGGCAGGGTGATGCCAAGAGCCGTATATCCTGTGGCTGTGCTATCCGCCCAGACAGCGGCATTGTTCGTGATATACGGCACATGCTCGTTGATGTTTATTCCATCGACCCATTTCCACAGGTGGCCGTACAAGTTCTCGATACCGCGGTACGACATGTATTTTGTGGCTTCCGTGGCCGCTGAGGAGCTTCCGGCTGTGTTTCCGGTGGCGTTGCCCGCGTTGTTGCTGTTACCGGTTTTAGCGATGGGGTTACGGTCATTGTAGGCAACCCATCCGTTGACATTGACGATCCCGGCGCCGATGGTGGACTGCGCGTAAAACGATCCGTACTCGACCAGATAAAGTAGTTGGATGGCTGAGTGCAGATCATAATCCAACTGCCGCCAGCCGGCACCTCGGTTAACTGCTGCCTCCCGGAACTGCGCACGCGTGCCCATAACGATCGGGGAGAATCCTGCTACGGATGAGAGCTTATCGCCGGTCGTGGCCGTCCAGTCTTTTTGCGTCTGAATAGTGGTTCCGGCCGCTGTCTCGTCAATCACCGCTTCTGCCACGGTGATTTTTGTATCGGACACCAGAGAGGCAACCGTGACCGTTGCGTTGTTGCTCGCCGTGCCGCTGATCTCTAATTTGTCTCCCACGGCCAGTTTTGCGAGCGGGGCCGTGCGGGCATTGGCGGTGATGGATTTATCGGCCGCTGCAAACGTGCAGCTGAACGCGGTCTGGTAGATGCCGTTGGTGTATCGCCCCGCCGAGACATCATACAGCACCCCTTCGTAGGCCCCGATATAGCGATGATCGACCCACGCGCCGTCTTTGAAAAACGCTGGGTGGGGTTGAAATCCAGGCTGCGGCCGAAGGCTGATCTCCCATACGTGGACCGGTGCGGAGTAGGCGTAGCGGTACCAGAATTTTGGGATCTCCACCATCACCTGCCCATCTGTTCCGTCCAGATGAGCAGGCGTGCCATCCCATTTCTTCGTTGAGTCCGTGGGCAGCAGGTAGTAGTTGACGATCCCGGAATCCAGCAACGTGCATCGCTGCATCCGGCGCTGAACAGGGAGATAGTCATTGCCGGGGGATGATCCCGTTGCCACGCCAGAAAGGGACCCCGTACGGGTATAGGCGTCGGTCGATTCGTTCCAGGAGAGGCCGTAGACGGAGCCGTATTCGTCGGGAACCAACCTTCTTGTTGCAGAACCAAACGGACAGAATAATTTCATGCAGATTCCCTCAGTTGTAAAACGATACAATCACCGTACCTGTATATCCCGAGATAACGCTGATTGCTGTTGCGCCTCTGATTGTGAAAACTACCCATTCTCCCCCGCAGATCAAAATCGGTGAGCTTCCATCGTTGATGTCGCTGACAGGAATAACCGCGGTGGCTCCAAAATTGACAAAAAAATCAACAGTGCCTTTCAGAAGAACAATAGTTGCGCCGGATGGAACGGTGATTGATTCTGCTGTCCCGGCCTCCAAAACTTTTGCGTTTGTGTATGTAGGCCTGTTAATTGCCAGCAACTGATTGTCCCGTATAAACGGCAAAAATCTGTTTATCGTTCCTGCCATTTCAACCCCCTATTTCTCTTCCTCAATGATCTTCATATGAGTGATTTGCAGCCCGAGACACTTCCGGATGCGTTTTTCGCCGTCCACCCTCTCCCCTTCCGCGATATCTTTTTCCTTCACGTAGACCTTGCAGACGATATACGCCTCGCCGCCCACTTTGAACTTGTCGAGGTTGATTCCGAGTTTATCCAGGGCTTCGGTTTCAAGTCGGAGATGGAGTCCCCATGGGAATTCCGGACCGTTGGGAGGCTTTAGCGTCGCTTCCTCCGCCTTCCGCTCTTTCTTGTCCAACTTCATGCTGACAAGTCCCTCTGTTTGCAGTGAAGCAAGGGAATCATTTTTCCTGATATCGCTCTTGAACGATTCGCCGGCGCGGGTGCAAATCTCTACGTACTCTCCTTCCTTGAGGCC
>JAQTTS010000058.1 GCA_028710655.1 Dehalococcoidales bacterium | reverse complement strand
GGAGCAAAATCCAGATTCCGTGCATCCATCAATCGCACATCAATACTCTTACCCAGCTTCTCCGCTTTCCGGATTGCCTTATTCAGCGCAGTCTTCGAGTAGTCTATACCGGTCAATTCGACAGCCATATTTGCTCCCAGGATGCGGGGGACCTCATTTCCGGTGCCAAGACCGACACAGAGCACCCGGTCGCCTTCTGCCAACCCGAGCTCAGCTACACACCTGGCCTGCAGCTTCCGGAAGCGGCTAAGCCGTGCTGTGGTAAAATCGTAGACCACATTATAGGCGCAATCAAAATAGGCTTGGACCAGTCTCTCGGCAAATCTCACTTTATCCCCGCTATGGTATCAAATTCCCTCAATAGCATTGGCTAACACTTCAAAACCGGCCCGCCACCATGCTCTCCCAGAACCGGTTGTACCAAACTGTTAACCGATCGGACGCGTCTATAATTTATACCACATTCTCTGCTAAATAGGCAGGTATTTTTCTAAACATTTTCTAAACGACAGGGGTCAGGAAGCGAGAGAATGCATCCCTTCTCCTGCCAACCCGCCAGCACTATTAAGGTTAAAGATGATACGACTAACATTTATTCATTACCCTATTTGCTCCGGCCCCGGCCTGTGCTATGATTACCGATATGGAGATTGATATCCTGGTTGATGAAGGACTTGCCGGATGCCCGGATGCACCCTGGCTCAAGGAGGTAGCCGGGCGGGTCCTTGCTGCCCAGGGTATCGGCTCTCAAGCCGAGCTCGGGCTGTTTATTACCACTCAGGAAAGGATACGGGAGCTAAACCGGAGCTATCTGGGCAAGGACAGACCTACCGACGTGATAGCCTTCCATATGCTGCCCGGCGGAGAGGAGAGTAACTTCGTTCTGCCGCCTGATGGAGTATTACACCTTGGTGAAGTCGTCATTTCCTATCCCCAGGCGGTAATACAGGCCGAGCAGCAGGACCATTCCATAATGAAAGAGGTGGCTATTCTTACTATTCACGGCATACTCCATCTCCTGGGCTATCAGGATGAAGAGCCGGAGTTGAAGCGCCGGATGGCGGTCAGGGAAGCGGAGATACTGGGTATGATCGGGGACATACTGAAACAAGCGGAGGCACCGGGAAGGTGAAAGTCCTCGGTATCAGCGGCAGCCCGCGGCGGGGTGGTAATACCGACCTTCTTCTTGGTGAGATTATGAAGGGTGCTGCCGGCCGGGGTGCCGAGGTCAAAACCATCATCCTGAATGAACTCAATATTACCCCCTGCCAGCACTGTGATGCCTGCTTGAGGGCAGGTAGATGCATTATAAACGACGATATGCAGACGGTCTATCGCGAGCTCGAAGAAGCAGACCGGGTGGTCCTGGCCTCACCGGTCCACTTCCTGGGCCCGACGGCCCAGATGAAGGCGATGATCGACCGCTGTCAGGCACTCTGGGCAAGGAAGTACATACTTAAGACAGCGCCGCTAGGCGACCGGCGAGAGAGAAAGGGCCTCTTTGTTTCCGCTGGCGCCCTGAAAATGGCTAACCTCTTCGAGCCGTCTCTGGCGATAGTAAAGGCCCTTTTTACCGTCCTGGATATCACCTATGCCGGCGAGCTGGTGTTTCGCAGTATAGATGAGAAGGGTATTATCACCAAGCACCCCGATGCCCTGCGCCGGGCTTTTCTCGCCGGACAAGGACTGATTGACCATTGACCGGCTTCAGCGACCTGCCCGACGCCGCCTGAGCACCAGCGGCACGGCTATGCCGGCGGCTATAGCAGCGATAATCCCGCCGACCAGTGCCGGGCTGGTCTTACCCTGTGACAGCGGAGGCTCGGCAGGGGGAGCCGCCGGAGGTTCCGCCGGTGGTGCTGCCGGGACAGTACCACGGACCTCAAAAGTACCCGTTAGTCCGTTGACATCTACAATGTAGGTTCCGGGAGTATCCTGACTGGTGGTGAAGGTTACCGGCATGCTACTACCGGCAGACAGAGGTATGTATCCGGTGGCTTCCGCAGCGCCGTTTATCTTTAACACTAATATGTAGGTATCCTCAATTTCACCGTCATTGGTTACCAGGACGCTGATGGTTATCTCCTCGCCGGTGTCTGCTTCCTGGGGCGTTATCACCAGGTCAGTCACAGTCAAGACCTCCGTACCGGGGGATGGTGCCGGGGCCAGAGAAGCGGGAACCAGGACAGCAAAAGCACTGAAGTGGCTCAGGGACGCAGAAATAGTATTGGTAACGGGGTCAACGGTACTGTCTTCGAGTATTACCCACTCGCCTCCTGGCTCATAACGTTCAGCAATTACCAGAGTGCCTTCACCAACGCCTCCGGACAGTAAAGAATCATCATAGCCCAGGATAACGGTTATCGCCGGGTGAAAGGTAGCTCCATCAGGGCCAAGGTCATAAACAAGGCCGATGATACCGTAGTCTTCCGGAGGAGCGAACTGCTCTTCCAGAGCAATCATGGTAAGCTCGAGGAGCGGTTCACCATACTTATCGAGGCACAGTGTGTCTTGCTCGATGCTAAGCTGGCACCGGCCATCTTCGGACCGGAAGACGAAATCACCGATGAAAATACCGTCCGAATCGGTGTAATCGGACAAGTCAATAGAGGGGCCGACTATTATCTCTTCCTCCGGCACATAGCTCACCGAGTCCATTTCCTGTGACGAAGGTAGATACTTGCTCACCGGGATGGAAAAGGTCATCGAGGATGTTGTGACAACAGCCCTGGACTCGATAAGCTCGCCGATTATATCATAGGTACCGGGCTGGCACCCCGCAGGGAACTGGAGGGGGACTACTATGCTCTCCCGGGCGATTCCCCCCACCTCGTTGGGAAACGGTTCAATATTTAACTTAACGCTTGACTCGAGTGTTACCCGGTCACCGCTACCCCGGTGTTCTGCGACAATACGGGACTTAATGTACCCGCTGCTTACCGGCAGGGGGAGATCCTTCTTACAAGTCGCCGTACCGATAAGCGTGGCGTAGAAGGTATCGCTACCTTCAATTGCATAATCGCTGAACAAGGCCTCATAGTCGATGCTGAAATAATCATAAACACTCAAGGCGAGAGCCGGCCTGGCGCCAGCAAAAACCGGAAACAGGGTCAGAATCACTATCACTAGCAAGCGCCAGATGGCTGCCCTTCCGTACTTCAGTGGTCTCATCTTCCCGATTATCTCTATTCCTGTACTGTCGGCCCCGGGGATAAACCCGGGATGGATTTGGCAGCTAATCTACCCGTCAGTCCCTTCTTGACCGCCATCTGAGTGTCAGCGGAATAGCTACCGCCGCTGCCACGGCACCTATGATCACAAAAATGGGCCACTGTCTGGGCTTACTCTCCGGTGCTGCCGGCTCCGAAGGTGGCGGAGCCGGGGTTGATTCCTCTACCACGGTGAACGAGCCGGTAATGCCGTTGACATCCACCAGGTATGAGCCGGCTGCGTCCCTGGCCGCAGTAAAGGTAACCGTTTCACCGGAACCTGCGGAAAGGGTTATTTCTTGAGCTGTTTCAAACTGCCCGTTTATCTCGAGGGTCACGGTATAGCTGCCTGCCGTCTCACCGATATTGTTTACCCGAATACTGATGTTCACCGTCTCACCGGCACCTACCTCCGGCGGCGAGACAACCAGCGAGCCAATGGTAAAAGCCGCCGGCAGGGGTAGTGGTGGAGGCGGGGCAGCGAAGGCAATAATGGCAAAGGTGGCCAGGTGGCCGATATAGGCAGTAATGATATTTGCCCGCGTGTCAACCACCGCCGGTATTACCACCCATTCAGCGGCATCTTCATCGTAGTAGGCAATACGGAGGTCCTCCTCAGCTACCCCGTCGGGGATATCCGAGGGATCATAGCCCCAGTTTACCGTAATCAGCGGGTTAAAGGTCGTCCCGTCGGGTGTAAAGTTGTAGGGCAGCCCCACAATCTCAGCGTCCGCAGGCGGGGATGGCGGCGTCTTATCAACGGTAAATTTTAGGGTGGACGGAGGCTCTTCGTCTTCATCCAGGATAATGGTCCCCTTCTGGATAGCGATATTAAGCCGCCCGTCCTCTGAGGTAACATCTACCGGCTCTTTCAGTCTGCCTTCCACACCGATAAAATAGTAGCTTTCCTCGCCTTCCATGTTAACGGTCAGTATCAGGTCGCCGCCGCCACCACCGCCGCCACCTCCTCCTCCACCACCACCGCCACCAGGAGTATAGTAGGCATACCCGATGGGCAGGACTTCACCCATCAGGAGATCAAGGAGATCATCAACGGTAAGGTCGGAGATGCCATTGGTATACCACATCTTGTAGTTTCTACCTTCCTTGATGACGCAGGGAGCCCCTACGCTGCTCCACAGATTGCTGGTGACGCCCACCAGTGACTCGGTATCCTCTACCGTCCAGTTCGCGCCATCACTCGAAGTAGCATAACCAATGACAGCAGCAGTATTGCTCAAGAGCTCCTTAAGCCTGTCTATATCCAGTGTCGCCAGTTCATCAAGAAACTCGGTGAGGTTGTCCGGGTCAATGCTCCTTATAAAATCAGCCAGGTGAAGCTCCCCTATCTCATGCTTGATTTCCTCAAGGTCATCTTCGGTGAGGTCGGTCTGGATACGGGTGAACCACATCTCATAGCTGCTGCCGGACTTGACCACGCTGGGGGTACCGACGCTGTCCCGGGCAGCGGTATCGCCGGGGAGGGCGTCAGGGTTTATTAATGTCCAGTTCTCGCCGTCGGGTGAGGTGGCATAGCCGATGACAAAAGCGCTGACATCCAGGATATTCGTCAGGTCGTCCATATCGAAGCTGCCGATACCGGTCAGGTAGTCTTCCAGGTCAGCTTCGGTGAGGTCGGTCTTACCGTGGGTGTACCACATCTCGAAGAGCGGTGCGGCATCATTCTGAATAACGCAGGCTGCCCCGACGCTGCTGAGAGCGGTCCCACCATCCGTCAGTACTTCAGGATTTACTACCGTCCAGTTTGCGCCGTCGAGTGAGGTGGCATAGCCGATGACAGTACCAACGCTATCCAGCAGGTCAAGGAGAGCAGCCTTTCTGGTCGTTACATCCCCGTTAAGATCAACCAGTATAGCCTTAAAGTCGGTACGGTCGAGGTCGGATGTGGTGCGAGTGTACCACATCCGGTAGGTATCACCATCCTTAATCACGCAGGGGGCTCCGACGCCATTCCATAACTGGCCGCCTCCGGCGAGGGCCTCATCTTTTACGATTGTCCAGGTTACCCCGTTAGAGGAGGTAGCATAGCCGATAACGATACGGGTAGCATTCAGGAAGTCCAGCAGATCATCGACATCATCGGAACTCAGTAATGCCAGGTCATCGAGCAGGGAGTCAAGGTCCTGGTTAGCTATATCATCAAGAATATCATCAAAGTAGCTTTTCTTGATCTCATCGACCATTTCGGTAACACTCAGGTCGGTTACGGCATGGGTATACCACATCCGGTAGGTGGTACCATCGAGAATAACCCAAGAGTTGATGACATACTCTGCGTATTCCAGAGTGACGTTTCCGGAGTACTTCGTCCAGGGCGGACCGGCTGCCCTGGCCGGTGATGCCTGGACCAGCGGCAACATAGCCAGAGCCAGACTGGCTATCACTGTAACAGCTAATACCCTGCTAAACCTGCTCACTAGTGCTCTCCCGGAGCTACCGGCACTTCCCCTTTTAATTAAAGATAAAATGCTAATTGTAGTTATAGCACATTTCATATCCGAAAAGTAGGCATTTTTCTAAACATTTTCTAAACGTTTATGGAAATTCCCTGAAATCTCTTGAAAGACTCCGTTATCTTGCCTATTATTAGTATGTTAAGGAGGCCCAATCACTTGGAGATAATACCGGCAATAGACATCAGAAGGGGTAAGTGCGTCCGGCTGTATCAGGGCAATTTTGAGCAGGAGACCGTGTTCCACAATGACCCGGTGGAAGTAGCTATGAAGTGGCAATCAATGGGAGCGCCGAGAGTACATATTATTGATCTCGACGGCGCTGTTGCCGGTAAACCATGTAACCTGGACATTATCACCGAGATAGCCGGTACCCTGATGATACCCACTCAGGTAGGTGGCGGCGTACGCTGTCTGGAAACAATAGAACAACTGCTTGAAGCCGGGATAGACCGTGTCATACTAGGCACATCCGCCGTAGAAGACCCGGTACTAATCAGAGAGGCTTGCCGCAGTTTCAGCGAATCTATTATTGTTTGTGTCGACACCAAGAGAGAATACGTTGCAATCAATGCCTGGCAGCAGGACACCGGGCTACAGGCGATAGAGCTTGCCAAATCAATGGTCGAACTGGGGGTAAAGCGCTTCATACATACCGATATTGGCTGCGACGGCACCCTCACCGAACCGAACTTCAGCAGCATCACACGGATGGTCGATGCTATTAAGCTGCCTATCATTGCCGCCGGCGGTACCTCATCGCTAGACCAGATCAGACTGCTCAGCCAACTCGGCGTGGAAGGCACTATCGTCGGCAAGGCACTCTACACCGGTGATATCGATCTGAAACAGGCGCTGGATACAGTCAGCCCGCCGGTCAAGATTTGCTAGGCAGGCCCGGTTCCTAATGGCCTATCATAGACTGCCCCGGATGCTTTCTAACGGGAGGAACTCAAATTGTACGACGTGGTAGTTATCGGCGGGGGACCGACCGGGAGCCAGACCGCGTATAAATTGGCCAAGAGAGGATACCGGGTGCTGGTGCTGGAGCAGAAGTCCAGGCCTGGAGAGGGGGTCTGCTGTACCGGTGTTATTGGCAGCGAATGTATCCGCTCCTTTACCGTCGATAACAGTGTCATTCTAGGCCGGGTGAACAGCGCCCGGGCATTCTCTCCTTCCGGTAAATCACTCAGCCTATGGCTTCCGGAGACTCAGGCTTTTATCATAGACAGAGCCGCCTTTGATGCTGCCCTAGCCAACCGGGCTCAGCAGGAGGGTGCCGAATATTTCCTCAACAGCAGGGCCGTCAATATCAAGATTAAAGATGATGCGGTCAACATCGAGGCGCTCAGACAGGGGGAAGAGCTCACCCTTGAAGCACAGGCAGTAGTTATTGCTTCAGGTTTTGCTTCTCGATTGGCTGAAGGGCTGGGGATGGGGAGAATCAAACACTTCGTACTGGGTGCTCAAGCCGAGGTGACAACGGCCGGGATAGCCGGGGTAGAATTCTACTTTGGTAGTGAAGTAGCTCCTGGATTTTTTGCCTGGCTGGTGCCCATCTCACCAATAAAAGCCCGGTTGGGACTGCTCTCAGACCACAGCCCGGGATTTTATCTCAAGAGACTCATGGCAACCCTGCTGGTTCAGGGAAAGATAGCCTCGGATGGGGTCGAGCCAAACTATGGCGGGGTTTCGTTGAAGCCGATAACCAGGACCTATGGCGAGCGGCTGCTGGTGGTAGGAACGGCAGCGGGGCAGGTAAAGCCGACCACCGGCGGCGGCATCTACTATGGCCTATTGTGTGCTGATATCGCGGCGGACAACCTGCACCGGGCGATATCGAGCAACGATCTATCCGCTGGCAGGCTGGCTGGCTATCAGGAGGAGTGGAAAAAGAAGCTGGGACGGGAACTAAGTACGGGTTACCGGGTGCGTAAATTGTATCAACACCTGAGCGACGGGCAGGTTGACAGAATGTTTAATACGATAGCAGAAAACGGCATGGTCGACCTCCTGCTGAAAGCCGATGACGTTTCTTTTGACTGGCATAGCAGCGGCTTGTTAAGGATGCTGGGGCAGGTAGCAATATCCAAGGCCGTTGAATTAGCCAGGGCACCTTTTCGTCAGGGTGGTTAACCTGACAGGTACCGGAAACGTTTCGGATGTACCGATTCGGGAACGGTATATTCCCTATCATTCCATTACTATGCCAGGATCACCAGGTAATGCTTCATCAATCACAGGAATAGTACAGCAGGTTGACTGCCATCGCACCGGCGTTTACAATAGGTCAAGCTAAAAATGACCATTCATATTTTCGAGGGGGTGTCCTGCAAGTGAGCGCTGGTGATCCTGGTAATCAGAGAATGACACTGAGGGAAGCTGCTACTTCTTTTCTGGTCAGTTTAGCACCGGAAGAGAAGGAAGCGAGTCAGCAGGAGGTCTATAAATTCATTCGCTTTTACGGTAGCGAACGCACTTTTATTGAGCTCTCTGCCCCCGATATAGGTAACTACGCCGAACGGTTATCGTTATCCGATGCCGACTACTCTAGAAAGCTGGAGCTGGTACGGGTCTTCTTGATTTATGCCAAGAAGGCAGGCTGGAGCAAGACTAATCTGGCTATTCATCTTAAGTCCAGAAAGGGTAAGGCACCGGGCCATCCCGTTTCACATCGGCGTCTGCCGCAGACGGTTACTTTAACTGAAGAGGGATATGCCGAAATGGAAAGAGCGCTGGCTAACTTAAAGGGCAGGCGTATCGAAGCTATCGATGAAATACGCCGGGCTGCTGCGGACAAGGACTTCCGCGAGAATGCCCCTCTGGATGCGGCTAAAGAACAGCGCGGTTATCTGGAGGGCCAGATCAGGGAACTGGAAGAGACACTGAAGTCAGCAGTTATCGTTGATAAGAAGCAGGAGACCTCTCTTAAAATAGGTATTGGTACCAGCATTGTTCTGCGTGACCTAGCTTCCGGCGCAGAGCTGTGCTACGTTCTGGTTGCGCCAAAGGAGGTAGACCCGAGCCGGGGGAAGATCTCTACCGCTTCACCGATTGGGAAAGCGATCATGGGACGGGGTCAGGGAGAGATAGTGGAGGTAGTAGCACCAGCCGGTAAGATACGCTACGAGATCACACGAATCGGACACTAAACGCTCCGGGGACTATCATTATCAGGGGAGATCTGTGCATCACTAACCGGATGGTTTATTCCTTCCGGAGGCCGGGATTCTGGCCAGTAGCCCGAGCAGAAAATCCGACCTGGCGTTACCAGAGCTGCTTAGCTCAATACTATTCACAATCCGTATCAGCTTCGGATAGGGGACACCGACAGCCATTTCCTCGGCCCGGTACCGTCCGAATGCCCGGCAGGTCATATCCAGAAGACTTATTCCTATTTTCCCGGTCGTAATTGGCGCGGCGACAACACCGGAGCAGAGCGGTTCTCCATGTACCGCATCCATCTCGCCAGTTTCAAAAGCGTCGAGATGTAGAATACGGCTAATCTGGAATGGCGTCCCCACGAAGATAATGACCTGTGGTTTGAAGCTAGCCCTCTCCAGAGGAGCGAAGGCAATATAACCACCCTGATCGGGAGCCACCTGCCTGACCTGGGCAAGTCTTCTACAGGCAGCATTCTGCGAGGCAACCAGCTTTTCTGCCTTAACCAGAGAGCCTGCGATATCCTGACCGTGGGACCTGCCTATACCCAGATGTTCCCCACCCCCACAGATAACATCGGCCCCTGAGCAACAGAAAGCAACACCCATTCTGGCACTTTGAATCATAATACATAGTGTTGCTTTGCGCCGCCACTTCTTCAAGTCCCGGGGCGGTTCCGGCATAATCGCCGCTGCAACCGGGCTCCCGTCAAGCTCCAGAACCTCTTTCAAACTGGCGGAACAGAACGCCTTCCCCTGCTGTTCATCCACCTGTTCAGGCATAGCATACCCTATGAATTAGCGGAACTCGCTCCTGTTTTGCCATTCCAGCCCGGGCAGACAAACAACCACATGCCGCACGACTTACATCGGCAGCAGGCCGGCTCCGAATACTGATCCAGTTAAAAAATTGAGGAGAGCCGGTCAACCAACTCTCCTCAAAAACCAGTTGAGACTAAGCTTTACCAATACGGAAGAC